>JAAUZY010000054.1 GCA_014804355.1 Lachnospiraceae bacterium | reverse complement strand
TTCGGCCGATGCGGCAACAGAGATTCAGAAGGTGACGGCGGAAGTGATCGCGGCAGTGGATGAACTGGCGGCAGAAGCGGAAGTAATGATCAACTTTATGAACGAGACTGCTATGGGCGGCTATGAGCAGCTTCTTACGACCAGTGAGAATTACCGGAGTGATGTGGGCAGCATGAATGAGACGATGCAGAGATTTGCGTCAGAGAGCGAAGAATTGCGGCACAGTATGGATCTGATCAGAGGATCGGTAGAGGGTATCAAGACAGCAGTGAACGAGAGCGCAATAGGGATCAGTAATGTGTCGGATACAGTAGTCGGTTTAACAGAAAGCGTCAGTGATATCGACAAACAGGCTGATTCTAATCTGGGAGTTTCCGGACTGTTAAAGAGTGAGGTAAGTAAATTTAAATTGCATTGAGACAGAAAAGCGCGATAAGATTCTTTCTTATTGTGCTTTTTTGTGATAGAATAGTAATGCGCCCGTTAAGATGAGAGGCGCACAGAGAAACTTCGGCTTGACAAAGTTCTACATATCTGGTAGGTTTGTGGTCGGTAACCGAAAGAAAACAGAGGATAACAGGCTATATGGAATATAAGAAAATCAATGACGCGACGGTACAGTGTATTGTCACAGCGGAAGATATGCTTGAATATGGGCTGACTCTGTCAGACATATTCGAGAGAAATGAGAAGGGCGAGGGATTTTTGCGGGATATTATTGAGCGCGCGCATGACGAGGTGGGATATACGTTAAACGGAGAGAGTATTGCCATGCAGATCACGCCGTTGCAGGATAAGGGACTCGCAGTCACTTTTACAAATGAGAGCCCTATGGGTTTCCGGGATATTCTGCAGCACTTGAAGGAAGTCCTGCAGGGAGTCAGCGCAGAGCTTGGCAGACAGGATGAAGAGGAACGCCGCGCTGCGGGGCAGAAGAAACAGGAAGAATATGAGGATACTAGGCGGATGTTTGTGTTTGCCACGCTTCATCAGGCCATGCAGTATACTGCGTCCATTCCGAAGAATTTGTCTGTGAAGAGCCACCTTTATAAAGAGGGAGAAGCATATTACCTTGTGATGGAGAAGAATCGGCTGTCTTACAAGATGTTTAATAAGATCAGTGCGCAGGCAGTGGAGTTTGGTAACCTGATCGCGGTTTCCGAAGAGAGAATGCTGTACTTAGAAGAGCATGGCGAGTGCCTGATTGCAGACCGGGCGGTAAACAAACTGCGTAAGATATATCTGGCATAAGAAGCTCAATAACATAGCGATACTGTGATAATGTGTGCTGTCATATCCTTGGCGTTCGCAGGGGATGTGGCAGCAATTATCATGTTTGGAACAGGCGGGATTTTGCAAAATATAACAAACTCTCCTGTAATAGCAGAGTTTATACGAATTATATTAAATATACATGAAAATAGGAATGGAGTATGTATGAGTAAGAAGACAAAACACAAGGAATCATTTGAAACATCATGGGAATCGGAGCGATCTGTGCAGGAAAGCGGGATGGACAATGCGTGGAGAGGTGTACAGGCGGCTGCAGAGGATCGTAGTCAGACAATCGAGACGCATATGAAATACGAGAATGCGGGGATAGACGAGCGGATTCTGCGGGCAGTAAAGGAACTGGGATTTGATGAGATGACGCCGATTCAGGAAGCGGTGATTCCGCTTTTCATGACAGGAAGGGATATGATCGGACAGGCGCAGACGGGCACCGGCAAGACCGCGGCATTCGGTATACCGATCCTGCAGAAAATCGATCCGGAAGACCGTAATCTGCAGGCCGTGATCCTGTGCCCTACGCGGGAACTTGCCATGCAGGCGGCGGAGGAACTTCGTAAATTTGCTAAGTATATGCACGGAATCAAAATACTGCCGGTATACGGCGGACAGGATATCGTAAGGCAGATCAAGAATCTGAAATCCGGCGTACAGATCGTAGTGGGCACACCGGGCAGAGTGATGGACCACATGCGCAGACACACACTGAAAATGGAGCATGTGCATACGGTAGTGCTGGACGAGGCGGATGAAATGCTTAACATGGGCTTCCGGGAAGATATAGAGACAATCCTGCAGGAGATGCCGGAGCACAGGCAGACGGGACTTTTCTCCGCGACCATGCCGAAGCCGATACTGGATATTACCAGAACTTATCAAAAGGATGCGGCTTATATCAAGATGACACCCAAGGAGGTGACGATTCCGCTGATCAAGCAGGCGTACTATCAGGTGCGCAGGCAGGATAAAGAGGAAGTGCTGTGCCGGCTGATCGATTATTATGATCCAAAGCGGGCGTTGATCTTCTGCAACACCAAGCGCATGGTGGACGAGCTGACAGAGCATTTGAAGGAACGCGGATATGAGGTGGAAGGGCTTCACGGAGATCTGTCCCAGAATCAGAGAGACACGGTGATGAATTTGTTCCGCAGCGGCAGAGCAGGTATCCTGATTGCTACCGATGTGGCGGCGAGAGGGATCGACGTCAGCGATGTGGAGGCTGTCTATAATTATGACGTGCCGGAGGATATTGAGTATTATGTACATCGAATCGGCAGGACCGGGCGCGCCGGCAAGACAGGACGTTCCTTTACACTGGTAGTCGGTAGGGAAGCATATAAGATCCGGGATATCGAGCGGGTATGCCATACGAAGATCAAGGAAAGGAAGATTCCGAATGCAGCGGATATTATGCAGCGCAAAGCGGCCAGGATATTAAAGGAGGCCCACAGCGTGATCGAACAGCAGGATATCAGCCGCGCTATGGAATATATTCTGGACGAGGTTGCGTTGGGACAGCACAGTGAGCTGCAGATCGCGGCAGCGTTTATGCAGATGAAGCTGGGAGATGAGATAGAGGACATCAGGGAAGAGAAGTTCTTTTTCGACAGAAAAGAAGGCAGACGCGGCGCGGGCAGGCAGAATGGCAGAGACGGACGCAGTGCAGGCGGACAGAATGGCAGGGATGGGCGCGGTGGTATAGGTAGACAGAATGGCAGAGATGGTCGCGGCGGCACAGGTAGGCAGAACGGACGTGGAAGCAGATCGGATCAAGGCGGCTGGGACAGTGCTAGAGGCGGCAGGAATGAACGTAACGGTAGAGGCGGCAGATCGGATCGTGGAAGCGCTGCCGAGAGAAGATCGGGAGTGGGCAGAGGCGCAGACAGACCGCGTGACAACAGAAGCAACGGCAGATATGCCGCACTGCGCATCAAAACCAAGAAACAGGGCACATTATAGCACCAGTTCCTGCCCGTGGTCTTTCAGCCACTTACGGGCGGTACGGTAATCGGGATATACAGATTCTACTTTCTGCCAGAAAGCGGCAGAGTGATTCATATGGGTCAGATGGCACAGCTCATGGACGACCACATAATCCAGAATGGCGGGAGGCGCCAGCATGAGCCTCCAGTTAAAGGAGAGCGTGCCTCTGGCGCTGCAGCTTCCCCAGCGGGTCTTCTGATCCCTGATGGTGATGCGGTCATAGGAGCCACCAGTGAACTGGTGGAAATAGGCGACTCTTTTCGGGAAATATTCTTTCGCCGCGGCGATATAGCGCTTTTCCAAGGCGAGCCGCTGGGTGTCGGTCAGCTCGGAGACGGGGCGGTTACGCTGCTTTTCCTGAACCTCCAGATACTTGGTGATGATCCAGATGCGCTTCTCGATGAGCAGATGGGATACTTCCTTCTGTGTGGCGCGCATGGGAACGCGCACCGTGATTTGTCCGTCGGGGGAAATACTGATGGAGAAGCTTCGGCGGTTGCTGCGGACGAGTGTGTAAGGCAGCTCGTAAAGCTTACTCTGATATTGGATGCGTATTGTGCTGTCAGATTGATTTATCATAGGTGACCTCCAGGGGCGGTGAATTACATGATGAACCGCATTGATTATATTATAACACAGGGGTACAATAGTAACATTATAAGGAACGCAATACTGGACAAAATCCTATCTGATATGCTAGTATGGTGAATGTATGGGGCATTTAAAAACGTTGCGGCATGGACAGCCGGATGACGCGGAAGGTATCACAGTTATAGGAGTATAAGCAAGATGGAGCATAATAACAGCAATTTGGCGGAGCGGCAGACGCAGTCCGAGATTTCGGTTATGGAGAAAAAGAAGGCGAAGCCGGCGGGCGTAGAAAAGAAGACCGGCCCGGCAGAGAAGAATGCAAAACCGGCAACAGGAGAAAAGAAGACCGGCCCGGCAGAGAAGAAAACAAAGCCGGCAACCGAAGAAAAGAAAGTCGGACAAGCAGAGAAGAAAACAAAGCCGGCAACTGAAGAGAAGAAGCCGCAAACGGCAGTGAAAAAGAAAGTAAAACCGGTTTCAGAGGAAAAGAAGCCGGAACCGACGGCGAAAAAGAAAGTAAAGCCGGTAACCGTAGAAAAAAAGACCGGACAGGCAGTAAAAAAGAAAGTAAAGCCGGCAACTGAAGAGAAGAAGCCGCAAACGGCAGTGAAAAAGAAAGTAAAACCGATCTCAGAGGAAAAGAAGACCGGACAGACAGGGGATAAGAACGGCGACACGGAAAGCAGGGAAGATTTCGAGCTCCGCATGCAGAAGCGTGACGAATTACGTGCCAGAAGACGCGAGGAACGCAGGAGGAAGGTCAGGAGACAGAAGATCGCAATGGCGGTATGTGCCGGAGTGATCGTGGTTGGAGCCATTGCCATACCAATGCTTCTTAGCCTGCCTTCGATGAAGCTGTCCCGCTGTCTTGCCAAAGGCGGCAGATATACGGAACAGTCCGATTATACAAATGCGCAGAGCGCCTATGAGAATGCGCTTAAGATCGATACGGCATCGGTAGAAGCATACCGCGGTATGGCGGATAGTTACGTGGCACAGGGCAATATACAGGAGGCCAAACAGATCTTATACACCGGCTGGGAGCAGACACAGGACGAGGGGCTTCTTCATTATTATTGTGTGGAACTGTACAATGAGGCGGTACATGAGATCAACGAGGGAAATTGTACACTTGCGACCGTAGATAAATGTATTCAGGTGCTGGAGCAGGAGCCGGATAATGCGGATGCACCGGGACTGTTATCGACCTGCTATGAGCGTCTGTTCAGGACGGAGGAAGAGGAAGCTGTATGCAGCATGTTTTTTGATGCGGATGCGGCGCAGGATACGTGCAGCTACGCAGAGTATGAGTCGCTTGTGCGCAGAATGCTTGCATTGTATCAGGCAAAACCTTCGGAAGCGATGAAGGCGGTTCTGACACAGTACGTGCTGATCGACATGCCCTATGTACAGATCAGTATTCCTCATCTGGAAACATACAGGATACTTCTTACGGAGGTAAACAGTGCGGTAAACGACGCGGGAATCACGGAGACGATGGCGTGTCTCGCCCGTGTAAAAGAGGTGAGTGATTATTTCGCGGAAGCTTTTCAAGAGTTTGAGGCAGGCAACTATGCTTATGCAAGAGAACTGGTGGTGCAGGAATCTTATCAGCAGATCAGAGACAGTTTTATCGAAGGAAATTCCGGTTATTGGGAAGGTTCCGTTTATATTCCGGTTAACAGGGAGCAGATGGTGTTACACAAGGAAGAGGGCAAAGTCAGATTTTTCTTCCCTGACATGGATAAGTATGAGAACTACAAAGACATGATTAAGGTATGGGGTACGAAGCAGGAGGACGACGGCGTACAGAGAAGCGCAATTTCCTATGTGCCGGCAGCAGAAAACGGAGCAGATTCCCATACGGAATATAAAGTGCAGTATTTATATAGTAATGTGAAAATAGGCGGTCAGTATGTGCCGCAGATGAACTATCGGTTTGACACGGAAGTAACCACAGATGAGGGCACCACAACCAACGCCATCGGCGACTGGGGCGGCGAGCATGAGTGGGAGATTGACTATTAAGGAGGAAAACAATTATGACAAAAAAACCGGCAGTATTAATGATCCTTGACGGCTACGGCCTGAATGAGAAGACGCAGGGCAATGCGGTGGCGGAAGCGAAGACACCCGTGATGGACAGGCTCATGGCGGAGTGTCCTTTTGTGAAAGGTAATGCCAGCGGTATGGCGGTAGGCCTTCCCGACGGACAGATGGGTAACTCCGAGGTGGGACATCTGAATATGGGTGCGGGACGCATCGTATATCAGGAACTTACGAGAATCACCAAGGAGATTCAGGACGGAACCTTCTTCGAGAATCCTGCGCTTCTTGACGCTGTGAATAATTGTAAGAAAAACGATTCTTCGCTGCATATGTTCGGACTGCTGTCAGATGGCGGCGTACACAGCCATAATACGCATCTCTACGGACTGTTGGAGCTGGCTAAGAGAAACAACTTAAGCAAAGTGTATGTACATGCTTTCTTAGACGGCCGTGACACGCCTCCGGCCAGCGGCAAGGGCTTTGTGGAAGACTTAGAGCAGGAAATGAAGAAGATCGGCGTGGGTGAAGTGGCAACCGTGACAGGACGTTACTACGCTATGGACAGGGATAACAACTACGACAGAGTAGAGAAAGCATATATCGCACTTACCAAGGGCGAAGGGCTTGAGGCGGCAAGTGCCACGGAAGGGATTCAGGCATCCTATGACAGAGAAGAGACGGACGAGTTTGTGAAACCTACCGTTGTGATGAAAAACGGTGAGCCGGTAGCTACGATCAAGGACGGTGATTCCGTTATCTTCTTTAACTTCCGTCCCGACAGAGCCAGAGAGATTACCAGAAGCTTCTGTGACGATGATTTCAAGGGTTTTGCCAGAGAGAAGAAATTGGATCTTACCTATGTATGTTTCTCGGATTATGATCCTACGATCCCGAATAAAGAAGTGGCATTCCACAAGATCGCAGTAACCAATACGTTCGGCGAGTGGCTTGCGGCACATCATATGAAACAGGCGAGACTGGCGGAGACGGAGAAATATGCACATGTAACATTCTTCTTCAACGGCGGTGTGGAAGAACCCAACGAGGGTGAGGAGAGGATCCTTGTCAATTCTCCGAAGGACGTGGCGACTTATGACTTAAAGCCTCAGATGAGCGCTTACGAAGTTTGTGACAAGCTGGTAGGCTGCATTAAGTCCGGTGAGTACGACGTGATTATCATCAACTTTGCAAATCCTGATATGGTAGGTCATACGGGAGTGGAAGAAGCGGCGATCAAGGCTGTGGAGGCTGTGGATGAGTGTGTCGGACGTGCGGTGGAAGCCATTAAGGAAGTGGATGGCGTGATGTTTATCTGTGCCGACCACGGCAATGCGGAGCAGCTCATAGATTACGAGACGGGTGCACCTTTCACGGCGCATACTACGAATCCGGTGCCGTTTATTCTCGTTAATGCGGATCCGGCTTATAAATTGAGAGAGGGCGGATGTCTGGCGGATATCGTGCCTACGCTCATTGAGCTTATGGGGATGGAGCAGCCGGAAGAGATGACTGGGAAGTCGCTGCTGGTGAAGTAAGTTATGGCAGGAAAATGTGCTTGAAATGATTTTGGGAAGGCCAATGTCATAGAACGGTGAGGATTTCTGTATAAAATATTTAGAGTATATTAAAAGAGGGCATGTGTGGATATTCCATGTATGTCCTTTTTTATTGGAAATTCTATGGGATGTTTTGGGTTTGCGGTGAAAGTCTTGCAATTGAGTGAAGGACATTTTTGATATAAGCGAGGGAGGCAGATTGCGCAAAATATTCTCGAAGCTGGCGGGCTGCGTCATATGGATTTTCTAAAATATTCCGGTGAAGTTGTGGATGCGGACGAAACCGCCCGACATTCGCCATCCGGGCTCAGGTCGGGCTTTTCGGGACATCCGTGTCCCGAAATTTCTGGATATCGAACGGAATATTAAGAAAATCTCATATTCCTCCGCATGCCAGCTTCAAGAATATTTTGTGCAATCTGCCCTTCAAAAACTTATTAGTTCATATCCAATACCCTAGCTCGAGCGACCGTTTCACACAACCCATATCTTTATTCTCACACTTGACAGCCTCGCACATTTTAACTATACTAAGTGTACCACCACTGATAGTACACTTAGTATTCTCCGTGGGGGGGGGGTAAAACGTAATTCACAGGGAAAGGAGCAGGCATGATATTCATAGATTATAAAGACACCCGCCCGATATATGAACAAATCGTAGAGCGCTATAAGACCCTGATCTTAAAGGGCGTTATGCAGCCTGACGAGCAGCTTCCGTCGGTACGCAATCTGGCGATGGAACTTTCCATTAATCCCAATACGATCCAGAAGGCGTATGCGGAGCTGGAACGTCAGGGGTTTATCTATGTGGTAAAAGGCAGGGGCAATTTTGTATCAGGGGACAGCGGGCTGGTGGAGAGACGCAAGAATGAATATGTGGATCAGATCATGGCACTTGTGCGGGAAGTGCTGGAGATCGGTATGTCCAAAGCAGAACTCATCCGCCTGATCGAAGCGCTTTAGGCAGAAAGGGAGGAATTTATGATAGAGATACATAACCTGACGAAGACATTTGACAAAATCAAGGCAGTTGACGAAGTCAGCGTAACGATAAAAGACAATACCGTGTTCGGTCTGATCGGAACGAACGGAGCCGGTAAGAGCACCGTGCTCAGAATGGTTTCCGGCGTGCTGCGGCCCGACAGCGGTACGGTGGCAGTGGATAACATGCCCGTATACAATAATGTGGAGGCGAAGAAGAAACTCTTTTTTATAGCAGATGAGCCTTATTTCTTCTCCAATTCCAATGCGCGGACGATGGAACGATACTTCAGCGGTATCTATGAGGAGTTTAATAAAGAGGAATTTTACAAATATCTGGAGAACTTTAATTTGGATCAGAACCGGAAGATCAGTACTTTTTCCAAAGGAATGAAAAAGCAGCTTGCACTTCTTCTGGGAATCTGCGCGCATACGAAATATATTCTGTGCGATGAGACTTTCGACGGACTCGATCCGGTGATGCGGCAGGGGATCAAATCCATTTTTGCCAAGGAGATGGAAGAGAGGGGACTGACGCCCGTAATTGCTTCCCACAATCTGCGGGAACTTGAGGATATCTGCGATCATGTAGGACTTTTGCATAAGGGCGGCGTGCTGCTTTCTAAAGATCTGGAGGATATGAAGTGCAACATCCAGAAAGTTCAGTGTGTGTTTGCCACGGTGGATGAAGAGTTAAAGGCGTTAAACGGCATGGAAGTGCTTAAGAAGGAACAGAGGGGGTCTCTTCGCACTTATACCGTAAGAAGCACGCGAGAAGAAGTGACGGCCAGATTTGCCACGGTAGATACCGTATTTTATGAAGTGCTTCCTCTTTCGTTAGAGGAGATCTTCATCAGTGAAACGGAGGTAGTGGGATATGATATCAAAAAAATCATTTTGGGCTAGCTGCAAAGAGAACAATAAACGACGGATCTGGGTGTGGATCGTAGCTGTTCTGACGCAGTTAATGGCATATATAGGGAGCCTGACGGTGTATTTGAGCCGAATCCACAGTCGGAACAGTCAGGGATCTTACAAGACATATGAGATGTATAAGGAAGCGATGTATCAGGCGGCGCAGGATGCGTTGGGCTTTCAGGATAAGCTCATTTATATTCTGCTGTTTCTGGCAATGATCATAGGTATGCAGGGATTTTCCTACCTCTACGACAGGAAAAAGGTTGATCTGTATCACAGTGTACCGGTAGACAGAAACAGGAGATTTGCGGTGGTCTATGTGAACGGTATTATGATATACCTGACCTCAGCCCTGGCGAGCCTTATGATCGGCACGATGGTGGCAGCGATACAGGGAGCGGTAAACGGCTATGTTCTGGCGATGATCGGATTCGGATTCATATGGCAGATGTTGTTCTTTCTGGTGATGTACCATACGGCGATTCTGGCGGTGATGCTGACCGGTAATCAGTTTATCGGCCTCGGTGTGGCGGGGACGCTGGTGTTGTATGAACTGTTTTTATACGTTCTGATAAATACTATGATGAGCGTATTCTTCCGAACCGTATCGGGATTCTATGTGGGACATGGACCGAAGCTCTCCGTAGTGGAAGATTACATAGATAATGCACGATATATCAAATACACGACATACAGGGGGGATTTGAAGGAAGTGGCACGGCTTGTATTGCCATACTACGGCAAATGGTTTATACTGGCTGTAGTGATTCTGGCGGCGGCATGGATATGCTATCGGAGACGTCCGTCGGAGGCGGCGGGTAAGGCGATGGCATTCCCCGTGATCGGACAGATATTGAAAGTAGTTACGGCAATTCCGATCGGTCTCGGAATCGGAATGTGGGTACATGATGCGGCGTACGGCAACACGCTGCTGACGGTGGCGAGTATGATCGGCTGTGGCGTGATCGTCAGTGCAGCCGCGGAAGTAATATTTGATTTCGATATTAAGAGTCTGTTCAGGCATCCGGTGACGAGCGGTGTGGTTGTTGTGGGAATCATTGTTGTATTCCTGGTCTTTAAGCTGGATCTGTCCGGGTATGATGCATATCTGCCGCGGGCGGACAAACTGGACAGTATCGCCCTCAATGTGGATTATTACGGGCAGTTCTGGGATAATGAGTTTAATTATATTCAGGCGAATACATATGCGGAGGAGCATATGTTTATCACGGATACGGAGCCTGTGCTGGCGCTTGCCGATAAGTCGCGGGGTGAGAATCCGGAGGATATGAAGGATCCCAGAGTGTTCAATATCTTGTATCGTTTAAAGTCCGGTAGAAAAGTGGGCAGACGTTTCTGGGTAGATATTGCCAATCCTGCCAATGCTGAGAAACTGGATCGGATCGTGGGATCACAGGAATTTAAGAGCGGAACTTATCAGATTCTGACGGATCAGGATTCCTACGATCAGGTCGAGAGTTTAAGTTACTGCAATGGAGCAGCTAGGGTAGCACTGCCGACGGCGGACGCGCAGAAATTGAGAGAAGCCTATATCAAAGATATGGAGGAGTTTGATTTCTCGCTGGCGGGCACACAGTATGCCTGCGGGCAGATAGCGTTCCAGTTCCCCAATTGGATGGAGGAGCGGGTGGACGTGTATGAGAGTTTTGAACATACGATTGCGTATTTAAAATCTCAGGATGCCTACTATCCGCTGCAGTTAAATCCCGAGGATATCGAGAGTATAACAATAACAAATTATCACAATGATTTGAAGGAACAAATGAATGGCGGAGAAGTATGGGCGGCAGGTTATTACAGCATCAGGGAGACAGCAGCTGCCGATTATTCCTATGAAGATCTTTCGGTTTCGCAGACCTTCTATGAACAGGAAGAATTTGCCGGAATCGTACCGGTGATCTATCCCTCCTATCTGGGATATTCGACTTGGCATGACGCTAATGAAATTGATCAGAATTACGATATATATATCACATTCAGAAAAGATACGACGTATCCGTATGATAGAGGCAGTTACGGCGTATATTATAAATTCTATACGGGACAGGTGCCGGAGTTTGTGGTGGAAGCCACGGCGTTTAAGGCGCAGGGAGAATGAAAGTGATAATATTATTAGCAGAGTTAAAATAAAGCAAATTCATAACTGTTCAGAAGGTGCTTCGTAACTGTGAAGAACAGGGCTTTGAACAGTTACGAAAAATCAAAGAATATAATACCTGCGATGGTAACGCAGGATTAAGAGAAAGGCATATTCATGAATGTAGGACAGGCAGAACCTGTGATCAGAGTCAAGGATCTGTATAAGATATACCGGGTTGGAGAGACCAAGGTGCGGGCGTTAAACGGTGTCAGCTTTACCATCAACCGCGGGGATTTCTGTTCCATCGTGGGAACCTCAGGCTCCGGTAAATCCACACTCCTTAACATGTTGGCGGGACTTGAAAAGCCGACGAAAGGAGAGATCGTGATCGCCGGGGAGCATATGGAGACGAAAACAGAAAATCAATTGGTGGCGTTCAGGCGGGAACATATCGGATTTATTTTTCAGTCGTTTAATCTGATGGGAACGATGAATGCCATAGAGAATGTGGCTCTGCCCCTCACTTTTCAGGGGATGGACAAGAAGAAACGCAATGCCAGAGCGGAGGAGATGCTTGATCTGGTCGGGCTGACGAAGCATAAGAAGCATAGGCCGAATCAGATGTCCGGCGGACAGCAGCAGCGTGTCGGTGTGGCGCGTGCGCTGGTTGTGGAGCCGGAGATCATCTTCGCGGATGAGCCCACCGGTAATCTGGATTCCAACACTTCGGTGGAAGTGATGAATCTGATGAAAAAGGTGGTACGGGAGAAGAATCAGACGCTTGTTATGGTAACGCATGATAATTATCTGGCGGGATTTGCGGATATCGTCCTGCGGATCAAAGATGGGAAGATCATCGAGATCGAGGACAGACGCGGAGAAGATATGCCGGATCAAATAGGGGTAAAAGAGGAGCAGGAAAATGAAAAAAAGAGTATGTAGTGAGAGAGGAAGCTTCATGGTCAAAAGGGTAATAAACAGAGTGTTGCTCGGCATGGCATTGTGTGCGACAGCGGTATTGGCGGTTCCTTCGGTGCCGCAGATTTCCGAGGGGATGTCTTATGTGGAGGCGGCAGGAGAAAATCCTGATGATGCAAGTGGCGAAAGCGGCACAGGTACAGGCAATGGAGGCAACACAGGCACAGGCGACGGAAGCGGCACGGGAACAGACGATGGAAATGGCGCAAGTGCGGACAATGGAAACGGCGCGAACACAGATGATGGAAGCAATACAGGTACTAATAACAAAAATGACAATAACAAAAACGATACCAACAAAAAAGACGACACAAACAGCAATACTGAGACTGTAACCAATAACAATAACAACGGCGACCAGCGAATCATCAATGACGATGACAGAGCGGATGCAGATGAAGATTTGTACTACTATATGCAGAGCCTGGAGATCCGTTATCATCTGGATGCGAAGGTGATGGAGAATCTCCACAATCTATTTAACAGTGCGGTATACTATATAGCCAACACAGATATGACAGTGGCACAACTGTGGTCTTATGTATCGTCTGTCAAAGGGCAGATGGAATCTACGGCGGTAGCGAATGTCACAGCCACAACCAGCGAATTTCTTCAGGTGGCGGATAACTGGCAGACCCCCACAGTCAGTGCGGGCCAGCAGGTGGCGATCGTCCTGCCAATCATGAACTTCGGAACGGAGGAACTGAATGACCTGATCGTAGAGCCGCAGACTTCTACGGTGGTGTCAGAGTGGCCTTTCGAGCCGGATATGACGAATTATCTGCAGACAGAACCTTTTATTCCGGGTAATAAGACCAAAGAAGCGGCGATGCAAAACAGAAGGGAATTCACTTTTATTTTTACGGTAAGAAGCGATGTCATGACCGGTTATTATCCGCTGAAATTTAACGTATCTTATACGAAAGCGGGCATCCGCAGCGAGAATCCGGCAGAGCTTACCGTATATGTGCAGACGATCGGTAAACCGGGCAGTGGATTTATCGGCGGCAGCGGGCAGGAGACGACAGGGTCTAAGCCGCGTATCGTGGTGACCGGATTCGAGACGAATCCTGCGGAGGTATTTGCAGGGGATACATTTACGCTGACAATACATGTAAAGAACACGGCCAAGGATCTGGCAGTTACCAATGTACTTTTTGATATGCAGGCGGCGGCGGAAGGCGAGGATAAGACCAATACTTACTCGGCATTCCTGCCGACTTCCGGTGCAAGTTCCGTCTATATGGACAGCATTGCGGCGAACACCGCGGCGGATATCATAATCGAGATGACGGCGAAGGCAGATCTGGCACAGAAGCCTTACGTGTTGGATGTCAATATGAAATATGACGCAGGTGTCATGTTTGATCTGACGGATAAGGCCAGCGTGTCCATACCGATCTCTCAGGAGAGCCGTTTTGACACGAGCATACCGGAGGTGGTTCCCACGGATATCACGGTGGGCGGGCAGTCTAACGTAATGTTCAGTATCTATAATACGGGTAAGACGACGCTCTATAACGTACAGGTGAAATTCGTCGCGGATTCCATCGATGAGGCATCGGCGTTTGTAGGCAATCTGCAGTCGGGTGCGACCGGTAACGTGGATGTGATGCTGACCGGTATCGCGGCTACCATGGATGACGGAACGATTAATATGCAGATATCTTACGAGGATGATGCGGGGAATGTGACCACCACGGAGAAGCCGATCACGCTGTTCGTATCGGAGGAGTTTTTCGATGACATGATGATGGATGGCGATATGATGATGGATGGTGATATGATGATGGACGAAGAGGGCAGTCAGAGTGCAAAAGGTCTGATTATTGCAATTATTGCAGTTGTCGTTGCGGCAGCGGTTGCGGGAGTGATCGTATTCTTACAGATCCGTAAGAAGAAAAAGGCAGCGCAGCTGCTTGCGGAGGATCTGGCGGATCTGGACGATAATAGATGGAATTAAATATAAGAAATAGTGTTAAGAGAAAGGCATGGTTATTGGTATGAAATTCCTTGACCTGCTGCGGATGAGCGGCGGTAATTTATGGAAAAGAAAAATAAGAACCGTATTGACGGTATTAGGCGTGGTCATCGGTGTGGCATCTATCGTGGTCATGGTTTCGCTGGGACTGGGGCTTAGCAGATCACAGATGGAACAGATAGAATCATACGGGAGTCTGACCCAGATCACGGTGCGGGAACCGTGGAACAGTGACAGTTCGGAAGAAAAACGACTGGATGATAATTTGGTACGGGAGCTTGAGAGCTTAGAACATGTAGATTCGGTCTGTCCGGTTTTGGAAACCAATGCCATAGCCAAGTACGGCAGTTATCAGGGATATTTACAAATCAGAGGTATGCCGAAGGAAACTTTTGAGGAGATGAATATTAATGTCGGACAGGGCCGGCTGCCCGGTGACGATGAGACACTCACATTTTTCTACGGCAACGAGGTACTTCAGAATTTTTATAATACCAAGGGCAGCGGAGGAAGCTATTGGGAGACCGGAGTTCTGCCGGATATCGACCTGATGAATGATACGATCTTCGTGATATTTGATACGAATGCATACTGGTCTGCAGGCAGTACGACAGAAGACGGACAGACCATACCGCAGCCGAAAAAGTATATGATTGAAGCCTGCGGAGTGGAAGCCCCTAATGCTGAGGACAGCTGGTCACAGTACGGCTGGTATACTTACTGCGATCTGGAGCAGTTGACTGCGCAGCTTAAGAAGATATTCAAAAATAAAGTGATTCCCGGGCAGCCTACAACTAAGACGGGCAAGCCTTACAAGGAAATATTCTACAGTGAGCTGGATGTGAATGTGGATGATCTGAATAATGTCATGGAAGTACAGAATTATCTGACCGATCTGGGCTATGAAGCATACAGCAATGCAGAGTGGGTGGAATCTAGCCAGCGGTCCATGGGTACGATACAGATGGTGCTTGGCGGTATCGGCGCGGTGTCACTGTTCGTGGCGGCGATCGGTATTACCAATACGATGATGATGTCTATCTATGAGCGGACGAAGGAGATCGGAGTTATGAAAGTGCTGGGCTGCGATCTACGTAATATCCGGAGCCTGTTCCTGATGGAAGCGGGATTCATCGGGCTGATCGGTGGATGTATCGGATTAGGGTTGAGTTTTGCGATATCTGCCGTGATCAATAAGCTGGCACAGGCCTCGCAGGATATGATGCTGGGAGATTCGAGTATCTCCTATATTCCGGTCTGGCTGGTGGGGCTGTCGCTGATATTTGCGATTCTGGTAGGTATGCTGGCAGGATTCTTCCCGGCGAGAAGAGCAATGAAGCTGAGTCCTCTGGCGGCAATCAGAAACGAGTAGAAAAACGTAACTATTTAGTACAGGTCGAAGCATTTACTTCTGAGATCGTAAGAATATGATTCAGAAAAACAATAAAATAGGATAAGTAAATTATAAAACAGGACTCCTGTGTGCATACTACTATTAACAATAAAAAGGCAGTTGCGCACAGGAGGTTTTTATGGCTATGAAATTAAGGATCGTAGATGTACATGCAAGAGAGATACTGGATTCCCGCGGCAATCCCACGGTGGAGGCGGAAGTGACAGTGGAGAAGGAGGTAGGCGGTACCCAGTATGTGGGACGGGCGGCAGTGCCCAGCGGCGCCAGCACCGGACGTTTCGAGGCGGTGGAACTCAGGGATGGTGACACCAGATATTTCGGGCTTGGAACTACCAAGGCGGTAAACAACGTAAATACGAAGATCAGAGAAGCACTTATGGGAATGAATGCTTTTGATCAGGGAATGATTGACCGGATTCTGATCGAGCTGGACGGCACGGATAACAAAAGCAATCTGGGGGCGAACGCCATGCTGGGGGTGTCCATGGCATGTGCCAAGGTGTGTGCGCAGGCTATGGAAATTCCGCTGTATCGTTATTTGGGCGGTGCCTATACGAGACTGCTTCCTGTGCCCATGATGAATATATTAAACGGCGGCAAGCATGCGGATAATACCGTGGATTTTCAGGAATTCATGATTATGCCCGTGCAGGCGGAGAGTTTTGCGGACGGTCTTCGTATCTGTGCGGAGATCTATCATAATCTGAAGAAAATATGCAATGATAGAGGATTGTCCACCGGAGTGGGCGATGAAGGCGGCTTCGCCCCTTCGCTACCGGATGCATTCGCGGTACTCGATCTGATTGTGGAGTCTATCAAGGCAGCGGGTTATACGCCCGGACAGGACATTAAGATTGCACTGGACGTAGCGGCCTCGGAACTTTATGATGAGGCGGACGGCGTGTATCATTTTCCGGGTGAGACTGAGCTGAAACGCAGACGTGGCAGAGTGACGGGAAGCCATGTCACGGAGTGCTATGAGGCGGGCAGTGATTTCGATGACAGCGGAGAAGAACAGGAGATCACACGAAGTACCGAGGAGATGGTGGCGTATTATGAGGAACTGGTGGAGCGGTATCCGATCGTTTCCATCGAGGATGGGCTGGCGGAGGATGACTGGGATGGCTGGCAGATGATGACGAAGAAGCTGGGAGACAGCGTACAGCTCGTGGGAGATGATCTTTTCGTGACGAATACGAAACGTCTGGATGCTGGGATCAAACTCAATGTGGCAAATGCGATCCTTGTCAAGGTGAATCAGATCGGCACGGTCAGCGAGGCCATGGATGCCATAGAGATGGCGCAGAAGAACGGATACAAAGCGGTGATATCCCATCGTTCCGGTGAGACGGAGGATACGTTCATTGCGGATCTGGCGGTGGCTGTCAATGCGGGACAAATCAAGACAGGCGCGCCCTGCAGGAGCGACCGTGTGGCGAAATATAACCAGCTTCTGCGGATTGAGGAAGACTTGGGAAATGTGGCGTGTTATAAGGAGCCGTTTAATAAGATATAAAATGTGAGAAATAACAGGAAAAGTACCGGAGTATGCGTGAAGGTATGAAAAAATGTTTGTGTCTGGAAAGACATGGGCACAAGTATGAAATATCGACATGTATTGCTTCGGTATTTTGCATGTATTTCTTTTCCGGCTTCAAGTTTTAGGGAATCTCTGGTATAATAAGCCCATGTACAGCGGCTTGCGTCATAAGAATGGAAGGCGGTTCTTACAGTTATAGAGAAACAGTACGAAAGGCAAGGTAGCATTTTGCAGATTCTGAAAAGCAATAAAGCACAATATGAATATGATATCCATGCGCTTGTGAAGGCGTTCTATCCTGCGTGGGAACTTAAGGTTCTCACACCGGAATCGGTCGTGAAGGACAGGAGAATACGGGAGACAGCTCCGGTGATGGAGCTGGAATTTGGAGAGAGGGAAGTAAAATTTATTATATATCCTGACGTACTTTATGCGGGGCAGCATAATGCTATAAATGATATAGGTTTACATAACTCTGAGCGTGAGGATAAATACGCACAAGATAAATCTGCTAATGTGAATACTCCGCATGTTTACACATGGTGCAGTACAGAACAAGTGGATGCTTTCGGGTATAAGGATGAATTTAAGCGCTTCCTCTACACGGCATTACAGGAAGAGGCAGGCATCACACTCCCGTGGGGAAATCTGACGGGTATCCGCCCCACTAAGATCGCCATGACTATGTTGGAAAAGGGTGAGAGCGAACAGGATGTGGCGGCATTCCTCAGGGAAAAACATTTTGTCAGCGAGGAAAAGATCGCATTAGGGATAGAGATTGCGGAGCGGGAGAGAGAAATCTTAAGCAGGATTCATTACGAAAACGGCTATAGCCTTTATATTGGCATTCCCTTTTGTCCGACGACCTGTCTGTACTGTTCATTTACTTCTTATCCCATCAGTGTGTGGAGAGAGAGGGTGGCGGATTATCTGACGGCGCTCGAACAGGAGATGGAGGCGGTAGCGCAGATACAGCAGGGAAAGATTCTGGACACCGTTTACATCGGCGGCGGTACACCCACAGCGTTGTCCGCGGATGAATTGGACAGACTGATTACAAGATTAAAAAGCACCTTTGATTTTAGCACCGTACAGGAATTTACGGTGGAGGCAGGGCGCGCAGACAGCATCACGGAAGATAAATTAAGAGTACTCCGCCGACATGGCGTCACGAGGATATCCGTGAATCCGCAGACTATGAAACAGGAGACACTGAAGCTGATCGGCAGGCAGCATACGGTAGAGCAGGTGATAGACGCTTTCCGGCTGGCGCGTAAGGTCGGATTTGATAATATCAACATGGATATCATACTGGGGCTTCCGGGAGAGACCAAAGAAGACGTGGAGGGGACGATAGGAGTCATTCAGGGCTTGATGCCGGATTCCCTGACAGTGCATTCCCTTGCGGTGAAGCGGGCTTCCGGTCTGCATAAGTGGATCGAGGAAAACGGTGTTACTGCCTACAACAACACGGAGGAGACCATGCGGATTGCGGCAGCAGGCGCACGGGCTATGGGCATGGAACCTTATTATCTGTACCGGCAGAAAAATATGTCGGGCAATTTTGAGAACGTGGGGTATTCCGTGAAGGATAAGTATGGGATCTATAACATTTTAATTATGGAGGAGATGCAGACTATTGTTGCGTTGGGAGCGGGTTCGATCACGAAGAGGGTGGATCCCGACGGGCGGATTGAACGCTGTGAGAATGTGAAGGAAGTGGCGCAGTATATCGAGAGAATCGATGAGATGATTGAGAGGAAGAAACAGCTTCTTGGTGATTGATGAATTCACTTGCACCTTGCAATCTTGTTTACTATAATTAAACATATAATAGTCGTACCTGTGAAGGTACTGGACAGTTACGAATAATCAGAAAGGGCAAAGTCTTATGGAGAAGATACATAAAAGAATGCCAGGCAGGGCAGTCAGGTTGCTTGTGTCTATGCTTGTAGTGGCACTTCTGGTATCAATTGGCAGTACCGAAGTTGTACATGGCGCGGGAAAGCGCACAGTCCGTGTCGGCTTTTTCCCTATGGATGGTTACAATGAGACCAAAGCGGATGGCAGCCGCACAGGCATGGACGTTGAGTATCTGGATGCGCTGTGCGATTATGTGGACTGGAATATTGAGTATGTGGAGTGTGAAAGCTGGGACGATGCCCTGACTATGCTTTTGAATGAGGAGATAGATCTGGTGGGTTCTGCGCAGTATTCCGCGGAACGGGATAAGCTGTATCAGTATGCGAACTTAGCCAGCGGATATACCTTTGGTGTGATTGCCGTAAATGGTGACAGCAAAATTGCATATGAAGACTTTGCCGCGCTGCGCAATGCCACCTTTGGTATTGTGGGCAGCTACATACGAAAGGCCGAATTTTATGAATATCTGGCGGATCGCGGTATTTTAAGTATCAAGGTAAAGGAATACGAAAATTCGGCAGCTTTGCATGAAGCATTGGATGCCGGGGAAATTGACGCCCTTGTACATTCCCTGACAGAGGTTCGTGAAGGGCAGCGTGTGGTCGGCAGGTTTGCGCCCATGCCTTTTTATTACATTACCTATCAGGGCAACTATGATCTGGTGAGGGAACTCAATCGGGGAATCGCAGATTTGAAGATGAACCGGCCGGGGCTGGAAAATGAACTGATGGTAAAGTATTATGACAGCAGACTGGATCAGACAATTCTGCTGACAAGTAGTGAGAAGAAGTATATTGCGGAACAAAAGACATTGACCGTAGGATATTTAGATGGTTACTATCCGTTCTCCTATGAAAATGAGGGAGTTTATATGGGGCTTTCCAAACAAATGTTGGAGGAGGTGTCTGTGAGCACAGGGATCCTCTTTAACTATGTGAAACTGGAAAGCATGGAGGAGGCTAGGAATGCCTTAAAAGTCGGTAGTATCGATATCTTAAGCTACTGTGGAGAGACGGTTCAGCGCATGCAGTCAGACGGACTGGCGTCTACCAAAGAGTATGCTCAGGCACCTCAAGTCATTATTATGAGCAGGAATGACAAATCAGATTCGATAAATGTTCTGGCTGTGGAAGAAAGCAACGCTTCAGGGGCGGCAGTGCAGAATTTCATCGATGAGAATACTCGTCTTCAACTCTATTCCTCACAGCTTGACAGCCTGAATGCGGTAATGGACGGCGAGGCGGACGCGGCCGTATGCGACGGGTATCTGGCGGAGTATCTGCTCGGTTCCCAGCTTCGTTTCAACAAGATGGAGATCCACAGTGTGCTGAGCGACGCCCACAGCATCTGTATGCTTGTGGCGGATAATGAGGATTCGCCGCTTCTCGACATTTTAAATAAGGAACTGCTCGGGGTCAGCGACAAGATGGTCAATGACTATATGCTTCAGGACAATTTCTATTCCAAGATGAGTATGGCGAACTTTATCAGCGATCACAGTATTCCGATCATCCTTGTTCTGTCGTGCTGTGCTGTGGCAATCATTCTGGTGCTGTTCTTGCTGCTGCGAAACAGTATACGGGTTCAGAAGCTGATGTACAAGGATACGGCATTTAATATTTGGAATCAAAATTATCTGACGTATCGGGCGGCAAAGAGACTGGCAGCGGACAGAAACAGCAATTATGCCGTTGCATACACGGATATCGGTCAATTTAAGAGTTACAACGCGTTATATGGTTGGAATGCGGGGCAGCGTATACTGGAATTAGTTATCGAGGTGTTCCGTGAGAAAATAGATGACAAAAACGAACTCTACGCCAGAAACTATGGAAGTCATTTTATACTTTTTATGAAGTATGATAACATGGAAACTCTGCGAAGCCGTCTGATAAACATAGCAGATAAAATATCTTCACGAATCTATGAGAAGGCGGATGCCCATATGTCACTTGCTATAGGTGTAGGTTGTCTGGAGAACGGGGACGACGATTTACAGCGTGCTTTGGCTGAGGGTATACAGCTGGTAGATTCTTTAAAGAGCAGTTACGGCAATGTGGTGCAGATTTATGATGACAAGCTGCGGGAGCAGCTGAGAGAGACGCATGAGCGGGAAAAGCTTTTGGAATCTGTCGATACCAATAAGGACTTTGTGGCTTATTATCAGGCAAAGGTGGATATTCGCAATGAGAAGATCGTGGGCGCTGAGGCGTTGGTACGCTTCAAGGATCCTACAGCGGATGGGGCCATCCGCACGCCGTGGTTCTTTGTACCCTATTATGAGCGCACCGGCAGGATTAAGGAGATAGATTTCTTTGTTATGGAAAGTGTGTGTAAAATGCTGCGCCGGCGTCTTGATGCGGGCAGGAATGTAGTGCCTGTGTCCTGCAATTTTTCCAGAATGCATTTTACGGATGATGATTTTCCTGAAAAGTTTGAGTCCGTTATTGACAAATATCAGATTCCCAAAGAACTGATCGAGGTGGAGATTACAGAGACACTGGTAGTAGAGGATGAGCAACAGCAGAAGGTCAAGAAGATCGTAGACATCCTGCGGGCAAAGGGCGTGCATCTCTCCATAGACGATTTCGGGTCAGGGTATTCTTCTCTGGGAGTGTTTGAACAGATACCGGCCTCCGTTATTAAGCTGGATCGTTCTTTCCTGCTCAATAATGAAAATCGTACCAGACAAGTGCAGATCATGAAGAATATCGTAAATCTTGCTAAAGATCTGAACGCCCAGGTGGTCTGTGAGGGCGTGGAGACAGAGAACGATACGGAGCTTATGATGGAGATCGGCGCTTATGTGGCACAGGGTTACCGCTACTGCAAGCCAATACCGGAGGATGTGTTTGAGAAAATGTTGGAGGACAATGCTGCCCCATCCTAAGCTTATGCGGAGTCGTGCCGTAGGTTTCTTTGAACATCCGCATGAACTGCTTATAATTTGTTATTCCGTTTTTTTCCAGTAAAAAGGTAATACTCTCATCTGTCTGTATCAATTCCTGATAAAATCGCATGAGACGCACCTGTGACACGTAAGTGAAGAAAGTCTGTCCGGTATATTTTTTAAAGAGACGGCAGAAATATTCGGGAGTGACACTAAGCTGCGCCGCGATCTGGTTGAGGGATATTTGTTCCCGATAGTGTCTGCGGACATATTGCATACTCTGTTCGATGCGCAGAAAATCCCGCTCCGTGCGTTTTCTGTTTTGTACGCTTAAAAGAGAGGAACCCCTTGTGTACAGAAGATATAGAAAATAGTAGAGCTGTGTAAAGAACAGCAGATGCCATCCCTTTTCCCTGTTCCGGTCCAGATCGATAAACTCCCGGAAGATTTCGCATAACCGGAGATTCAGTGAGTCGGGAGAGGAATCGTGCGGAAGATATTCGGAGAAGTGAAGCAGCTTCCAGTCCGTGCTGATGCGCTCCAGATGGATGGAAGGAATCTGAAGCAGGTAATAGTGGCAGTCTCCGAGTGCGTGAGTGTAGTGAATATCCTGAGGATTGACGATCAGAATATCGGATGTGAGAAGCTCATAAGAGGCCTCGTTAATATAGGCGGTCATTTTACCCTTTGCGATGTAAAGTATTTCGAGGTGCTGATGCCAGTGCGCCGGGACGAGAATATCGGAATTCTCTACGGAAGAAAAATATACCTGAGTCAGTTCATCATCGTGGATCGTTTCGTGTTCGCAGTGCATGGGCGCCTCCTGGGAAAGAAAATACCTGTCTAGGTCAATATAATCATAAAATTTATGCTTAATTATATCTAAAACCGCTCGTAATATCAAGATTGACCTATATTTTAAGCAATATTTATTATAGATTAACAGAGTGCTTATACTTATAATGTATTATAGATCAGAAGAACGGACATTGGGCGTATAGCAACGGACAAGCTATTGCGCGGAGTAAAATGTAACGAATAATCAGGCAGAATCTGCCGGAAAAGAGGAAAAAGATGGAGAGATGGGCAAGGGCGAAATATCAGCCGAATCTGCCTCTGAAAGAGGGGCAACACGTAACTGCATCAAAGGAGCATATCACGCTGTCAAAAGAAGCAGCAAAAGAAGGAATGGTATTGTTAAAAAACGATAATAATCTTCTGCCGCTTCGTGCTGGTAGCAGAGTGGCTCTTTTTGGCAAAGGAAGTTTTGATTATGTAAAGGGCGGCGGCGGAAGCGGTGATGTGACCGTCTCTTATGTGCGTAATCTGTATGACGGATTGAAGCTTCAGGAGGATACAGTGACATTATATGAGCCGCTGTCTGATTTTTATCGCGATGACGTAAAGGAACAGTATGCGAAGGGTGCAGCCCCCGGTATGACAGTAGAGCCGTCTCTTCCGGACGAGCTTATAGAGGGAGCGAAGGCATTTGCAGACACGGCAATTATTACCATCAGCCGTTTCTCGGGAGAGGGCTGGGATCGTTCCAGTGTGGAGTATGACGGAGAGTATAATCCATGGGAAACGGAAACCAGTATGCCTAAGATTGCAGGAGAAATTTTCGAGGACGGGGATTTCTATCTGACCCAAAAAGAAAAGAAAATGATTCAGAAGGTAAAGGAAAACTTTGCGAAGGTGGCGGTGGTATTAAATATCGGCGGCGTCATAGATAGCACATGGTTCAAAGAGGATAATGCGATTTCCTCCGTCCTTGTGGCATGGCAGGCCGGTATGGAAGGCGGACTTGCAGCGGCGGAGCTTCTCTGCGGTAAAGCATCTCCTTCCGGCAAGCTTCCGGATACTTTTGCAAGATGTTTAGAAGACTATCCATCTACGGAAAACTTCCATGAATCTCCGCATTATGTAGATTATACGGAAGATATTTATGTTGGGTATCGTTATTTTGAAACGATTCCGGGAGCGGATGGCAAGGTATGTTATCCTTTTGGATTCGGTCTGTCATATACACAATTTGAGATCGATCCCCAGGGGACTTTGATGGAGGACGGTGTGATCAGGATCACCGTGCAGGTGACGAATGTCGGTAGAGCAGAGGGTAAGGAAGTAGTACAGGCATATTACAGTGCACCGCAGGGAATATTGCAGAAGCCATACAGAGAACTGGCTGCATTTGCAAAGACAAGAAGCCTTATGCCCGGAGAGAGTCAGACGGTAGTACTGGAATTTGCCAGAAATGAAATGGCATCCTATGATGATTTAGGCAAAATCGCAGAATCGGCATATGTGCTGGAAAAGGGAACCTATGAATTCTATGTGGGCAATTCGGTAAGAGATACATGCAAACTGGACTTTTCTTTGATTCTTACGGATAATGAAGTAGTGGAACAGTTAAGCAGGAAGGCGGCACCGACCAGTCTGAAGAAGCGTATGCTTGCGGACGGCAGTTATGAGGAACTTCCCTTATCACAGGCGAACGATCCTAACGAGTGCGTGCTTGTGAAGATGGAAAGCGGCACGGAAGAAGCGTTGACTCCGTCAGTCAGAAGCCGGGAAAGCTATCTCCTTATGAAGCCTTATGCAGAAGGGGCAAGACCTTTTATAGAAGTAGCAGAGGGCAAAATGACGATGGAGGAATTTGTCGCACAGTTAAGTGATGAAGACCTCATTCATATGCTGGGCGGACAGCCGAACACATCGGTAGCCAATACTTTCGGTTACGGCAATCTTCCGGAATATGGCGTACCCAACATTATGACTGCGGACGGACCGGCAGGTCTCAGAATCTGTCTGAATACTACTGCATGGCCCTGCGCCACACTGCTTGCCTCAACCTGGAACACGGAATTGATAGAGCAGGTGGGCAAAGCCGGAGCGGAAGAAGTGAAGGAAAATAATATTGCCGTGTGGCTGACCCCTGCGGTAAATATTCATAGAAATCCATACTGCGGGCGCAATTTTGAGTACTATTCTGAGGATCCTTATCTGACGGGTAAGATGGGAAGCGCTATGGTGAAAGGCATTCAATCGCAGCATATTGGAGCGGCAGTGAAGCATTTTGCATGTAATAATAAGGAAACTAACAGAAAGCATAGTGATTCCAGAGTTTCGGAACGTGCGCTCAGGGAAATTTATCTGAAAGGCTTTGAAATGATCGTGAAAGAGGCTGATCCGTGGGTGATCATGTCCGCATACAATATGATAAACGGACATCGGTCTTCCGAAAATCATGAGCTTCTGGAAGATATCCTGCGCGGTGAATGGGGATATAAAGGCATGGTTACCTCAGACTGGTGGACGAGAGGCGAGCATTATAAGGAGATTAAAGCCGGCAACGATGTGAAAATGGCGTGCGGTTTCCCGGAGCGTGTGAAGGAAGCGATGGAGAAGGGCGCGATTAGCAGAGATGATCTGGTAAGATGTGCGAAGAGAGTACTGGAACTGATTTTGAAGATCGATTAAGAGAAGAGCTGTAAGATCGATTTTGTATGTCGATGGAATTCAAGTAATATTGGATTTGCTATTCTTAAATTAAAGTTAAAGGGCGCTTCTCTGGTTGATAGTTCAACAGAGAAGATGCCCTTTGTGTGATAATTCCGACAATAGTAGCGTATTCGCGCACTATTATTTAGGAAGCCAAAGGGGAATTTGCAAAGGAGAGTATAATGAAAAAGCAAAAGAGTAGTATGAAAAATGTATTTTTACGAAATCTTCTGTTAGGAATGTTGTTGCCGTTTGTAATCATTCTGCTGGTGATAACTGTACAGATTTTCAAGGATGTGCAGGCGGATAAGGCGGATACCTATTCGACGATGGCGGATATGATTGCAAGTAATGTAAATGCAGTGGTGCAGCAGTATGTTTCTGTTGTCAGGACAGCGGCGGATAATGAAAATGTGACCGGTATGGATTATAGCAGGGCGGAGGAATATCTGAACAAAGTTATCAGCGATAGCGGAAATGTATGGTCCCATTTTCTGATTACCGACAGTGAAGGCGTTGAAATTGCTCACACGGATGGCGAAGAACACCACGGAACGTCTATTGCAGACAGGGAATATTATTCGGTACCATGGAATGAGGAGAAGACTGTTATTTGCGAGCCTACCTTCTCAAAAAGCACGGGAAGAAGAATTCTGGCAATCGGCACACCGGTTTACAGTGCCGGGGAAAAGGTCGGCGTGCTGGTCGGATTTGTCCGGCTGGAGTACGTATCGGCAGAGGTCAATAATTATCGTATCACGGACAATAACTATGCATTTATGCTGAATTCGGATGGTATGCTGTCAGCGCATCCGAATGAGGATATTGTTTTACTGCAGAACTGGGCGACCGGTGAATGCGATGAGACGGTTTCATCGGATGAAATCGATAATATGACAGATAATCAGAGAAGCGTGGTAGCAGCTATGATGCGGGGAGAAGAAGGCGTCGTGTCAGGCATGGATTACGTTTACGCATATGCCCCGATCGGAATCGGCGGGATGTCTATCTGTATTACAGCACCATCTGTGGAAGCATACGAAATCGTGTATAATTTGGTAAAGATACTGGCGATCTTTATTCTGATTGTGATCGCTTTGGGAATTATGATTTCCCTATTTATGGCCAAGAGTATTACAACACCGTTTGTGTGGATCGCAGAGCAGACAGAGGCGCTTGCTCATGGCGATACGAATCTGATCGAGAGAAAAATGGGCTATGCCCATACCAAAGAAATGATGGAATTGAAGCAGTCGATCGCCTTTCTGGCTTCCAGTCTGGAAAGTATGCTGTCGAAATTGGATATAGAGTCGAAAAATATGCTAAATACCGTTGAAGCAATTGCCACACAGGTGTCCGACTCCAATGCGAGCGCAAATGATACGTCGGCAACGATGCAGGAGCTTGCGGCAGCGATGGAGGAGGTGTCGGCGACAACGGCGAATATGAGCTGTTCAACCGAGGTTACCGCTGATACGATTCTTCAGATCGCCCATAATTCTGAGAGTGGTGCAGAGTTTGCCAAAGAGTGCCAGATAAGAGCCAGAGAAAGCGAAAATACGGCTGTAAAAGGAAAAGCATCAACAAATGCAATGGTGGATGAAATTCGGTCCATTATGACAGAGTCTATTGAAAACAGTAAAAAGGTAGATGATATTACAGAACTTACTTTAGATATTTTAAGCATTGCCAGCCAGACAAACCTGCTTGCACTGAACGCTTCCATTGAAGCGGCCAGAGCCGGAGAGGCGGGTAAAGGCTTTGCGGTTGTTGCAGAGGAAATACGGGAACTGGCAGAGCGTTCGAGATTGACCGCGAATAACATTCAGACAATTAGCCAGACTGTTATTGAAGCAGTTGAGAAGCTGGCGTCTGATGCGAGTTCAATGTTGGAGTTTATTGATACGACCGTATTGAAGGATTATGACAAGTTTGCCGAGATTACACAATACTACAGAGAAGATTCCACTCATTTGGAAAGTGTATTGAGTGAGTTCGCAGCTCAGGCAGGTCAATTGAGAGAGAATACGAATGTATTGAAAGAGGGCATGAACGGGATTGCAAATGCGGTTGAAGAAAGCACGAACGGAATCGTAATGGTGGCAGAGTCAACAACCGACCTTGTAACGAACCTTGGATCCATTCAGCAGGAAGTCATTGATAATAAACGTATATCAAATGAACTGCGTCAGGAAGTGGATAAGTTCCGTTAATAATTTTTCCATATCATTTCGGAATGGATACGGTGTAAGAGGCATCATAAGAGGTATCAAAGGGAGAAATTTCCTTTGGTATCTCTTTTATGGCAGAAGGAGAGTGTATAACAATGGAAACAAGAAAAATGGACAAACTGAATGAAAACATTCGGGTCTTTCAAACTGTTGACAGGGGAAGAATAATGTAGTTAAGTGGGGATGGGAGCAGGCGCTGGGAGACGGAAAGCAGGCTAAGAGAGGATATTACAGGAGGTAAGCGTAAATGGAGCACAGATATAAAACGATAATAAGGTATGTGGGTATGACTATGTTGATGATGACTCTGTTGACCGGATGCGGCAATGCTGCTAAGCCTGTCAAGGCTGATATTAAGGATTTTCATGATTCTGTATTTGGAGAAAGCACCTATATTTTTACGCCGGAGGATGAACCGGAACAGGTGCAGGCCGTGTTGGATGAACTGTATGCGAGTCAGGAGAGCAATCAGTTTGGAGAGAAGCGGTATGCGGTATTATTTATGCCGGGAGAGTACGATCCTTCCATTCAGGTAAATATGGGATTTTATATGCAGGTCGCCGGACTCGGACTTACGCCGGACGATACCAGGATAGGGAATTTATCCTGTCTCGCCAGATGGCTGTCAGATGATCCGTCTAATCATAATGCTACCTGTAATTTCTGGAGGGGTGTGGAGAATATCAATATCGGAAGCAATACGGTGTGGGCCGTGTCTCAGGCTACCTCCATGAGAAGAGTACATATTGAAGGCAGTCTGTATCTGCACGATGATTACGGATGGGCGAGCGGCGGATTTCTGTCGGATTCTCTGGTTGACCGCATGGTGGATTCCGGTTCGCAGCAGCAATGGCTTTCCAGGAATTGTAACTGGGGAACTTGGATGGGTGAGAACTGGAACATGGTATTTGCCGGAATCGGTGATAATAACGCTCCGAAAGGCACATGGCCGGGTAAGAAGTATACTGCTGTAGAGACCGTGGAAGAAATACAGGAAAAGCCATTCCTGACCTATGATGAAGAAAAGGGATACGGAATATTTGTGCCGGATACAAGAAAAGATTCCACAGGAATTTCATGGGATAAGGACATTGCGGGAACCTTTGTGGAAATGAAAGATATCTATGTTGCAAAACCGGATGTGGATACGGCAGAAACCATGAATAAGGCTCTGGATGAGGGAAAACACCTGCTGCTTACGCCGGGGATTTACAGTCTCACGGAACCGATAGTGGTAGATCATGAAAATACGATCGTGATGGGAATGGGACTGGCAACGCTGGAATCGAATGACGGAACTGTATGCATGAAAACAGCAGACCGCTCCGGAATCAAAGTCTGTGGACTTTTATTTGAAGCGGGAGAAAAGAAGAGTGAAACCCTCTTGGAAGTGGGATATGATGCTTCAGAAGAAACTGCCGGGAAAGAGGTGCCGGTATTATTAAGCGACCTGTATTTCCGTGTCGGCGGTGCAGCCATGCACAAGACTCAGGTAGATAACTGTGTCATGATAAAGAGCAGTCATGTGCTGGGAGATAATTTCTGGGTATGGCGGGCAGACCATGGGGACATGGTTGGCTGGGAACTGAATCAGGCGAAGAACGGGATTATTATTGATGGGGATTACGTGACAATGTATGCGCTTCTGGTGGAGCATTTTCAGGAGTATCAGACCATATGGAACGGTGATTACGGAAAGACCTGTTTCTATCAGTGCGAAATCCCGTATGATGTACCGGCGCAGGATAGCTGGAAGAGCCATGATGGCAGTGTTAACGGTTTTGCTTCCTATTATATAGCGGACGATGTGACAAATCACGAGGCATGGGGGCTTGGAATCTATTCCTTTAACAGGGATGCCACGGTAGAACTTTACAGTGCAATGGAAGCGCCGGAATGTGAAGGCGTGAAGATACACAATATATGTACGGTTATGATTACGGGCAATCCGGGAATCAGTCATATTATTAACGATAGCGGAAGTGCGGTTATGACTGCCGGCGCCAGGGAAGTGATCTGTGAGTTTGAAAATGGGGAAATTGTGCGGTAGAGAGTCTGCATACTTCGGATAATAGCGTCCTGTGTAATATTCTGATTGAAAATCACCCCGAAACAGTGTAGAATCGTAGCAGTAAACTAATATAGGAGCAAGGAGAAATTATGGCACTCAGTAAGAAACCGGTTACCGGTATGAAAGATATCCTTCCGGAGGAGATGGAGATCCGTGACTATGTCATCGGAGTGATCAAGGAGACCTACGGAAATTTCGGATTTACATCTATCGAAACGCCCTGTGTGGAGAATCTTGCAAACTTGAACTGCAAGGCGGGCGGGGAGAATGAGAAACTGATTTTTAAAATATTAAAGCGAGGCGAGAAGCTGCGGCTTAGCGAGGCGCAGAGCGAAGATGATCTGGTGGACGGCGGACTTCGTTATGATCTGACAGTACCGCTTGTCAGATACTATTCCAATCACGTAAGTGAGTTGCCCGCGCCCTTTAAGGCATTGCAGATGGGTAACGTATGGCGTGCGGACAGACCCCAGAGAGGGCGGTATCGTCAGTTTATGCAGTGTGATATAGACATTCTGGGAGAGGCGGGGAATCTGGCGGAGATCGAGTTGATCCTTGCCACCACCACGACGCTGGGCAGACTGGGATTTCAAAATTTCAATATCCGCATTAACGACAGACAGATCCTCAAGGCGATGGCGGCTTACAGCGGTTTTGCCGAGGAGGATTACGATCAGGTGTTTATCATTCTGGACAAGATGGACAAGATCGGCATAGAGGGCGTGGAGTCCGAACTGTTGGCAGCAGGATACGATCAGACATGCGTGACCAAATACATGGAACTCTACAGAGGATTGGAATCGGCACAGGAGCCCATCGCTTATATCGCGGACAAACTGTCAGAGAATCTGCCGTCGGATGTGATGGAGAGCTTCAAGGAGATCATCGACAGTGTGGAAGCGACCAAGGGAGACTTCTTCAAACTGGTATTTGATCCTACGCTGGTGCGCGGTATGTCCTATTATACGGGCACGATCTTCGAGATCGATATGCCGGAGTTCGGCGGAAGCTGCGGAGGCGGCGGAAGATACGACAAGATGGTAGGTAAGTTTACGGGGAACGATGTCCCTGCATGCGGCTTTTCCATCGGTTTTGAGAGAATCATATTATTGCTTTTGGAGAGCGGATTTAAGGTGCCAAAGTCAGGAAGGAAAATCGCCTATCTCATGGAAAAGGGCTTACCATCAGACCGACTGTGTGAGGTGATGGCGCAGGCGCAGGCGGAGCGTGAGAAGGGCAACCAGATATTGCTGGCGCGTATGAACAAGAATAAGAAGTTCCAGAAGGAACAGCTTACGGCCCAAGGATACGAAGAGTTTAAGGAGTTCTATAGAGAAGAATTGAAGAGATAAAGATTTTACCGGAGGAGGAAACAAAATGAATATGCAGAATCCGGCGGCAATTATACAGTTGATGAATTTGTGGGGACGTTTTCAGCGTAATCATCCGAAGTTCCCGAAATTCATATCGGCAGTGGTGAAAAACGGCGTCAAAGAGGGCAGTATCATAGAGATCAAAGTCACTACGGCACAAGGGGAGAGCTTCGACTCTAACCTGAAGATCAATGCGGATGACATGGAGATGATCGAACAGCTTAAGAACCTGACGCTGGAACGATAATGAAGGTATGAGTATTAGTATGAACAGATTTATTTTACGGCAGTCGCTGCTGCTGTTTCTGACGGCGGTGATCTGGGGCGTGGCGTTTGTTGCGCAGAGTGCGGGCATGGATTATGTAGGGCCTTTTACCTACAATGGCGTGCGGTGTATTCTGGGTGGTCTTGTTTTACTGCCGTGCATCCTGTTGCTCGACAGGCTGCAGGGTGGAAGAAAAGAAGAGCAAGTGACGGGTGTGGGAACACGGTCGCAGGAGACGGGTGTGACTGCGCAAAACGGCAGACAATTATTGACGGGCGGTCTATGCTGCGGTGTTATCCTGTTCGTGGCAAGCAGCGTGCAGCAGATCGGGATTCAGTACACATCGGTCGGCAAAGCGGGATTTATCACGGCAATGTATATTCTTCTTGTGCCGGTCATGGGACTTTTTGTACATAAGAAAGTCGGAGGTAAAGTATGGATCGGCGTTATGTTTGCGGTGTGCGGACTTTATCTTCTGTGTATGGCAAACGGTTTTAATCTGGAGAGGGGAGATGCCTTAGTGCTTGTTTGCGCGGTTGTTTTTTCCCTGCACATTCTGGTGATCGATTATTTTTCACCGAAAGTGGACGGTGTGAGAATGTCATGCATTCAGTTCTGGGTATGCGGGATATTGTCTCTTCTTTGCAGCATATTGCTTGAGCATCCCGATGTTGGCAGCATCCTGGCCGCCTGGCAGCCGATCTGCTACGGGGGCATCATGTCCTGCGGCGTTGCGTATACATTACAGATTGTAGGACAGAAGGGTATGAACCCGACGGTGGCATCGTTAATCTTAAGTCTGGAGTCGGTAGTTTCCGTGGTGGCGGGATTCCTCATTTTGCACCAGACTATGAACAGAAGGGAACTGTTAGGGTGCTGTCTGATGGTAGTGGCGATTGTGCTGGCGCAGCTGCCGGATAGAAGTAACCAGCGGATGACGGATAAAGAATGAAATGATGGATTTTCCGGGAAAGAAGGAGGAGAAAGGCGAATATGATAGCCAAAGAATATTATTTCGTATTCTACAGTATATTAGTGGTGATTTTGTTGATCGGTGTGAAGCCGGCAGCCAGAGGCTTTTGGCGCGAGACTTCCTTATCGTTACATACTTCGAAGGGGATTTTGGGATTCTGTGCGGTGGGCATTATGCTGCATCATATGTCCCAGACGATTTATTTTGCAAACGAAGATCCGGGTATCCTGCTGTTTATGGTGGATATCGGGGTATGCTTTGTGGGAATGTTCTTTTTCTTTTCCGGTTACGGACTTTATACCAGTCTGCGCGATAAACCGGATTATCTGAAGGGATTTCTGCGCGGCAGACTCCCGTCGGTTCTTGTGCCATTCTATATGTGCAATTTCGTCTTTATTCTGGGCTCATATCTTTTCGGTTATGAGTTTAAAAAGGGAGAGCTTGTGCCTTATCTGACGGGTGTGATTCTGATGAACTCTCAGATGTGGTACATCGTGGAGATACTGATCATGTATCTGCTGTTCTACATTGTCTTCCGCCTGATCAAAAACAGGAACGCAGCATGTGCCGTGTACATCGTCTTAACATTGATTTTGATCGGTTTCAGTCTGCGGCTCGGGCATGACAAGACGACACCGACGCAGGGATTGTGGTTCCACGGGGAATGGTGGTATAACACGACGCTTCTCATGCCGGCCGGAATGCTTTTTGCTAAATGGGAAAAGCAGATTCTCGGGTTTGTCAGGAAATTTTATGGGATCGTGCTGATCGTGTCGGTTCTTATGACAGCATTTTTGTATAAAGAGACGATGTTTATGATACAGAACAAGGGGTATTGGTATGAGTGGGACGGCTATGCCGGCTATAAGGAGAAAGTGCAGACTCTGGCCGTACAGACACCCTTCGTTCTTATGACGGTCTTTACGGTGATCGTCATATTACAGAAGATTGAATGCGGTAATAAGATCCTTGATTTTCTGGGAAGCATTGCGCTGGAGTTGTATTTGATACATAATTTGTTCCTGCTGTATATGCCTATTTCAAACAGGATAGGATATATATTGGCGTGTTATGCTGCCTCGATCGTGCTGGCCACAGTGCTGCATCTGGTGGATCGGAAGCTGCTTGGGATGATCCGGCAGATTGGCAGGAAGGAAAAACTCTGATATTTATGAGATATCTACGGTAAAGGAGCAGAGTCATATTTGTGCTTGCGCCCAAACTCGCAGATTGAGCAAGAATGGGGGATTAAGATGGATAATACACAGTTGGAAGCGGTATTAGAGGAATATGTGCAGGACAGGCAGAAGGAGAAGTATGTCGCGGTCATGGAGGTTTTAGAGAAGGCGATGATACTGGTTCCCGCCATGCCGCCGCAGGGGTTAGACGAGGAAACAGAGAAATTAATGAAGGAAGGCAGGCAGATCAAACTTCCGCCGGAGGCCAAGGTAGTTCCGTGTCTGTTGCGCAAGGAGACCGGCGAGCAGGTACTTCCGATTTTTACTTCCGCAGCTCAGATACCGCAGGATAAGAAGAGTCCGGCGCTTATGGCGATGCCCTTTGGATCATGCATTTCCATGATCATGGCGAATAAGGGGCAGGTGGAGGCTGTCGTGCTGAATCCTTTTACACATAATATGGTGCTGCCGCAGGAGATCTTGGCTGTGGCGGCCAAGCGTCTTGGCGCACCGAAGCAGCCGAAGACGATCAAGGTGACGGAGAAACAGTTTCAGCAGCTGGTGCATAACAGGGTGACATTGCAGATGCTTCCGAAATACCTGTTTGAGAATAAGGAAGAAGGGCTAAAGCATCTGCAGCACGAAGAGGGAGAACTGATACTGCAGTTCTACAGGGAATGTTATCCGGAGGACAGGAAATCGGCCGTAGCTGTGAGACAGGATGATTTCTCGGTCATGGCGCTGAATGTCACGGAAGATATGCAGATCACAAGGATCGACATGCCGGATGAGGCGGCGAAGAACGGGATATGCTACCGTGCCTATGCTGTCTGGCTGCGAGAGACGAAAGAACTGCGCTACTACACGTTAGAAAAGACTGAGCAGGGCAATCAGATCGGGCAGGTGAGTCCGGACGGAAAACATGAGCTGGTGGAACAGGCACCGGACAACGGAGCGGAGATTGAGGCGGTGATGGGGCTGGCAGCCCGCATGTAGGAGCACATATGAAATATTTTATGTTTTTCCTGATCTATAATTTCGCTGTGATCACATATATCATAGGATATTCTATCCTGCGCAAAGGAATCAGGGAGAATCGGATCGACAGGATTTATTTCACGGCGGCGATGTTGAGCGCGGGGTGGAGTCTGTGTATGGGACTTGTGCTGATCCAGACAGATCAGGATAAGGCGGCGCTCATGCGTGCGCTTGGGATGTTCCATATCTTCGGACTGCTTATATGCAACACGCACATGGTGGTCTATTGGTCAAATGTGCGCGGCAGATTGAAGCAGTGGACCGTTGGTTTTATCTGGCTGGGTGTTATTCTATTTCCCTTTATGATACAGCGTAGAAATATGATATTCGAGATGACGACATATGGCATGTCATACCGGTTCGTTTTCGGAGTATGGAGTGTGGCATATACGGCGTACTGCGTAATTGCGGCGGTTAACATGGCATGTGTCGCGATCTATATGTTGCGCAGAAGTATACGCAGGCGGGACAGGGTCGTTGCCTATTCGCTGCTTTTATGCATTTGTGTTGTGTGCTTCGGGTGCGCGCTGGATACGATTATGCAGATGGCGGGATTTGCCGCATTCCCGGGCTGTACGATCGGGCAGTTTTTCGGCTGTGTTGTGCTGTACAGGACATATCTGTTCCATAACAGGACGAGGATGACGCTTGAGAATATGTCTGAGTTTGTGTACTATTCCGTGGACGAGCCGGTATTTTTGTTTGATGAGGCGGAGCGGCTGTGTATTGTGAATAACGGCGCGACCCTGTTTCTGGACATGAGCGCGGAAGAGTGCCGCAAGATGCAGTTGAGCGATATTTTTGAGCTGGACCATAATGCGTTCCGGTTCCGCGGCAATAAGAACAGAGTGGAGGCACGCTGCTGGAAACGGAATAATATATGCAGTATCTCAATCGATAAGATCTATGACGACTACAAGGATATTATCGGTTATATTGTAATCGTGCATGATGTGACAGAGCGTGTGCGCATGTTGGAGAGAGTGGGCAGGGAGAAGCAGCGTGCGGATAAGGCAAATGAGGCGAAGAGCGTATTTCTTGCCAATATGTCCCACGAGATCAGAACGCCGATCAACGCCGTTATGGGTATGAATGAGATGATCCTCAGGGAAAGTGATGACGCGGCGGTCTTAGAGTATGCGGGAAATATACAGGATGCCAGTAAGACGCTTCTGGTGCTGATCAATGACATTCTCGATTTTTCCAAGATCGAGTCGGGCATGCTGGAAGTGGTCGAGGGAGTCTATTCTTTGAAAGGCATGCTTAAGGCGCTCCGGATGGAATGTCATATGCGCGCCGAGGATAAAGGGCTTGCACTGATATTCGAAGTGCCGGAGGATACGCCGGATCGTCTGCTGGGGGACGAGGTGAGAGTCCGCCAGATTATACTCAATATTTTGACTAATGCAGTCAAATACACGATGAAGGGCAGCGTGACGCTGAAAGTCTCTTATCAACGTGTGAAGGAGGATGTGGTTGAGCTCACTTTTGCGGTGAAGGATACCGGTATCGGAATCAAGGAAGAGAATATCGGCAGGCTGTTTGATAAATTCGATCGTGTCAATGAAGAAGAGGTACATACCATAGAGGGATCAGGACTGGGTCTCAGTATCGTGGACCGGCTTGTAAAGTTGATGCACGGGTCCGTGGAAGTGGAGAGTGTGTTCGGAGAAGGCTCTACCTTCACAGTACGTTTGCCGCAGAAGGCAGTCGGTATGGAGACAGTCGGTTCATTGGAGGAAGAGTCAGTCAGACATGAGGGACACCGCAAGAATACGCCGATGTTCACGGCGCCGGATGCGAAAATACTGGCAGTGGATGACAATAAAGTCAATCTTACCGTGATCAGAGGACTGCTTCGGAAGACGAAAGTGCAGGTCACCTTTGCCCAGAGCGGCAGCGAGTGTCTGGAGTGTGTGGCGAAGGAACGCTATGACGTGATCCTTCTGGATCACATGATGCCGGGCATGGACGGGATCGAGACGCTTGCCGGAATGAAAGCCATGCCGGATAACAGAAGCAGGGAGGCAGCAGTGATCGTGCTGACGGCCAATGCCATGGCGGGCGTTCGGGAGATGTATCTGGAGAAAGGATTCGACGATTATCTGGCGAAACCCATCGAGGGAACTATGCTGGAACAGCTGCTTATGCGTTATCTTCCGGCGGAGTCTGTATGTGTAACAGACGTGGGCAAAAGTGAGGATTAAAATGAAGGATACGATAATTTTTGATTTGGACGGGACATTATTAAATACTTTAGAAGATTTGACCGACAGTGTGAATTGCGTTATGGCGGCATACGAATATCCTGTGCATACGCTTGAAGAGGTCAGAAGCTATGTCGGAAACGGTGCGGCGAAGCTGATTGAACGGTCGGTACCGCAGGGCAGTGATGATCCGGCATACCGTGAGATGTTAGAGCTGTTCAGGGAGCATTATGCGGCGCATTGTGAGGACAAAACCGCGCCTTATGCGGGAGTAACACAGATGCTTAGAGCAGCGAAAGAGGCAGGTTACCGCATGGCGGTCGTGTCTAATAAACCCGATCAGGCCGTGAAGCAGCTGGGCGCTAAATTCTTCGGGAAATATGTGCAGGAATTTCATGGAGACCGGGAAGGGTCACAAAGAAAACCGGCGCCCGATATGGTATACCGGGCGCTTAATGAACTTGGTTCGGATGCGCGAAGGGCCGTCTATGTGGGAGATTCCGAAGTGGATCTGCAGACGGCGGCTAATGTGCCCATGACATGTATCAGCGTTACATGGGGATTTCGGACAGACTACCAGCTCTTTGCCGCCGGCGCGCGTAAGGAGAATATGATTAAGACTCCTCAGGAGCTTCTTCCTCTTCTTGCTCGTCTTCAGAGGGCAGAGTAATCAGTACTTTCACGATGCGGTTATCCTGCACGCCGTCCGCCTGCAGGGATATGCCGTTGTCTAACAGGATGGTTTCCTTATCTTCCGGAAGACGTTCCAGCTTCTCGATGATCAGCCCGCCGATGGAATCATAGTCTTCGGAATCTAATTCGATATTCAGGGCGTCATTGATGTCGTTTAGCTTCATGCTGCCCACAACAAGATACTGGCCGTCATCCATTTCCTGAATCAGTTCTTCTTCGTCGGCATCGTATTCGTCACGGATCTCGCCGACCAGTTCTTCGATCATGTCTTCCATGGTGATCATGCCTACGGTAGCGCCGTATTCACTTAAAACGAAGGCGATGCTTAAGGATTTCTCACGAATCTCCATCAACAGATCGGACACACTTTTATATTCATAAGTATAATATGCTTCGCGCAGTATCTTCTTGATCTGAAATTTCTCTTTATCTTTCACCAGAATGAAATCTTTAATATTAACCACACCGATGATATGATCAGGATCGCTTTCATAGACAGGAATTCTCGTGAACATGGAGCCCTGGAAAGTGGACAGCAGTTCCTGATAGGAAGCATCGAGGGAAATGGTGGTCATCTGGATGCGGGGGATCATGATATCCTTGGCAACCGTGTCGCCGAAGTCAAATACATTGTAGATCAGTTCCCGTTCATCGGATTCAATGACACCGTCCTCATGGCTTACATCCACATAGGTCTTTAATTCTTTCTCGGTGATGCTGAAATTATTCCCCTCGGAACTGATGTGTAAGAAGCGCAGTATCCAGTTGGAGAATTTGTCAATGATAAATATGAGCGGAGTCAGCACTGTCATCAGCGTGCGGATCAGTCCGCTGTATATGAGGGTAATGGACTCAGCCCGTTGCATGGCCCATGTCTTCGGTATGATTTCGCCGAAGATCAGGATGGCGAAGGTGAGAGCGCCGGTCATGATACCGACCGCATGGCTGCCCCATACTCTGATCGCAAAGGTGGTCGCAACAGAAGAAGCCGATAAGTTAACGATATTATTTCCGATCAGGATAGCGCTTAGCATTTTGCCGTACTGATCTAAAATGGCGAGAACCCTGGCGGCACCCTTATTGTTTTCCTGGGCAAGTGTACGAAGCCGTACACGGTTGACTGTCGAAAAGGCTGTTTCGGCAGAAGAGAAGAATGCTGATAAAAAAACGAGAACCAACAATGTTATGATTTGTATGACACCTGTGGTATCCAATGAAATGTTCACTCCTTATGTATAATATGTTACGCATGTCGCTGTAATTACAGAAATATTACTATGGAACATAAGAATGTGTCAAGTTTTTCCTTAGCGCGGAATATATAATTAGTAAGTTTATATGTAACTATTCAGTACAGGTCGAAGCATTTACTGCTGAGACCGTAAGAATATGATTCAGCGAGCAAAATCCCATTTTCGAAGACAATTTAGGATGGATTTTGCATCGCAACTGTGAAGGTACTGAACAGTTACGTTTACGTTATTTTTCACACGTTGGCAGAAACGGAGGTAATATGGGGAAAAAGGAAATCTATACGGAGAAAGTGATTTTTATTACTAAATGCATGCTGGCGGCATACATACTGACGGCCGGGCTGTTGTTACTGCTCGCTTTTATGTTGTATCGGTTCGGACTGTCCGAGAAGGTGGTGTCCCTTAGTATCATCGGCATTTACATAGCGGTCACTTTTGCGATCGGACTGCTTGCGGGCAAACGGGCGGCCAGACGTAAATTCCTGTGGGGACTTGCCATGGGAGTTGCCTATTATGTGATTCTGGTGGTCGTGTCGTTCATCGTGAACAGAGGGCTTCAGGATGTGGCGGGAAATATGGTAACGGTCTTCTTACTCTGCGCCGGCAGCGGTATGCTGGGCGGGATGATCAGTTAGAGCAGCCGCGGACATAAAAAAATGATAAAAACACTTTTCGTATCACAAAAACTATGGTATACTACATAAAGTTATGACGGCATCGCGTACTGTGCGGACGGCCGGTATCATACTGAAGACGAATGAAGAATATGATAATACATGAAGGAGGATACAGGTATGAAGCATATCAAGACTTTAAGCACAAGAGATCTGAAAGAATCCATGAAGAAGGGCGGATGCGGCGAGTGCCAGACATCCTGTCAGTCAGCCTGCAAGACATCCTGCACGGTAGGAAACCAGAGCTGTGAGAAGGCAAGATAAGTGATTCTGTTTCAGTTAAAATGATAGGAAGCGTAAGCAGCGATCTTGTGTCGCTGCTTATTATGCGTGTATAAGCAGCGACACAGGAGAAAGGAAATAAAAAGTGGTACATCAATATATAAGCAACGGGTATCATATCGTGCTGGATGTCAACAGCGGTTCCGTCCATGTGGTGGACGAGACGGCATATCGTGTGATACCGTTTGTGGAAGAGGCACTTGCACAGGGACTTAACGGGGTGCAGGAGATCGCGGCATATGCCGTAAAGAAACTGGCAGGGGACGGAGGCACCATGGAGCCTGCGAGTCTACAGGAGGCGGTGGGAGAGATTCTGGAACTGAAGGAAGCGGGTATGCTCTACACCGAAGATATTTATGAGAAATATATCGGTGAATTCAAGAACCGGCAGACGGTAGTGAAGGCGCTCTGCCTGCATATTGCCCACGACTGTAATCTCGCCTGTAAGTACTGTTTTGCCGAGGAGGGCGAGTATCACGGCAGAAGAGCGCTCATGAGTTATGAGGTGGGCAAGAAAGCGCTTGATTTTCTGGTGCATAATTCCGGGAACCGGGTCAATCTTGAAGTGGACTTCTTCGGCGGGGAGCCGCTTATGAACTGGCAGGTGGTCAAAGATCTGGTGGCTTACGGCAGAAGTCTGGAGGAGCCATATCATAAGAAGTTTCGTTTTACCCTGACGACCAATGGTGTACTTCTGGACGATGAAGTGCTTGCGTTTGCCAACAGGGAGATGGCCAATATTGTTCTCAGCGTAGACGGGAGGAAGAAGATTCACGATCTGATGCGCCCACGCAGAGGCGGGCAGGGCAGCTATGACGAGGTGGTTCCTAAATATAAGAAGGTAGCAGAGAGCAGAAATCAGATGAATTACTATGTGAGAGGCACTTTCACCAGAAACAATCTGGATTTTGCGGAGGATGTCAGACATCTGGCGGATGAGGGATTCGAGCAGATCTCTGTGGAGCCCGTAGTTGCGGAGGATTCGGAGGATTATGCGCTTCGATGGGAGGATGTTCCCGCTATCCTTGAGGAGTATGATAAGCTGGCACTGGAATATATTCGAAGAAAAAAAGAAGGAAAAGGTTTCAATTTCTTTCATTTTATGATAGATTTAGAGGGTGGCCCATGCGTGGCGAAGCGATTGTCAGGCTGCGGGTCGGGAACAGAGTATCTGGCGGTAACCCCCTGGGGAGACTTCTATCCCTGCCATCAGTTTGTAGGACAGGAAGAATTCCTGATGGGTAACGTGGACGAGGGAATTGTCAGCACAGATATCAGAGATACTTTTAAAACATGTAATGTCTATGCAAAGGAGAAGTGTAAGGACTGTTTCGCGAAGTTCTACTGCAGCGGCGGCTGTGCGGCCAATGCCTATCATTTCAGCGGTAATATTAACGGCTCTTACGACCTTGGCTGTGAATTGCAGAGAAAGCGTGTCGAGTGCGCAATCATGATAAAAGCGGCGCTTGCCGATGAAGAAAAGGAGAAAGCATTATGAAAAAAAGCAGAGCGGTTATAGGTTTGATCGTATTTGCCCTGATACTGGGGCTGCTCGGATACACGGCAGTCTTCGGCGTGGGAGCGGACAAGTCCGGCTCAGCCTCCAGCATTAAATTAGGATTGGATCTGGCAGGCGGTGTCAGCATCACTTATCAGGTTGTAGGTGAAGGCAAGCCCAGCGCCGAAGATATGAGCGATACGATCTATAAGTTACAGCAGCGTGTTGACGGATACAGCACGGAAGCGCAGGTATATCAGGAAGGTGACGACCGGATCAATATCGAGATCCCCGGAGTGACCGATGCCAATGCGATCTTAGAAGAATTAGGTAAACCCGGAAGTCTGTACTTTATCGCGCAGACTGACAGCGAAGGCAACAATAACTATGATCTGGGTTACGGTATCGATGCGGATGGAAACTTTGTTCCGCAGTATGCGCTAAATAAGACGATCGACGAGCTGATAGCCGACGGCTCTATTGTCCTGACAGGTACGGAAGTAGAGGATGCGCAGGCGAGAGCACAGCAGGATTCCATGGGAAATGTGGAGAATGTCGTTGCGCTGACGCTGAATGCGGCAGGAACAGAGGCTTTTGCGGAAGCGACCCAGAAGGCTTATGATAACGGTGAAACGATCGCTATCTACTATGATGAGGAATTAGTCAGCGTACCGAACGTAAAGGCTGTCATCACCGACGGCAATGCGGTGATCTCGGGACAGAACAGCGTGGAGGAAGCGCAGCAGCTTGCTTCCACAATCCGTATCGGTGGCCTGAAGCTGGAGCTTGAGGAGCTGCGTTCCAACGTGGTAGGCGCCCAGCTCGGTTCCGAGGCAATCCATTCCAGCCTGATCGCTGCGGCAGTAGGTTTTGCTCTGGTAGTAGTGTTTATGATTGCGGTATATTATGTTTCCGGTCTGGCAGCGTCTCTGGCGCTCTGCCTGTATACGGAACTGATGGTGATTCTGTTATATGCTTTTGAGGCGACATTAACCCTGCCGGGTATCGCGGGTATTATTCTTTCCGTCGGTATGGCAGTGGATGCGAACGTAATAATCTTTGCGCGTATCAGAGAGGAGCTGGCGACCGGTAAGACGGTACAGTCTTCCATTAAGATCGGTTTCAGCAAAGCGTTGTCTGCGATTCTGGACGGTAACATTACGACCCTGATCGCGGCGATCGTGCTCTACTTTATGGGAAGCGGTTCGATCAAAGGATTCTCCATTACGTTGATGTTAGGTATATTCTTATCCATGTTCACGGCGCTGTTTATCACGAAGTTCTTAATCAATGCGCTGTACGCGGTAGGAATCCAGAGTGAGAAGGCTTACGGTGTAGGCAAAGAGAAGAAGACCATTGACTTCCTGTCTAAGAGAAATATGTTCTTCGGCTTGTCTGTTGCAGTGATTCTGATTGGTTTTGTCGTGATGGGTGTCAACAAAGCCCAGATAGATATGCCGCTCAATTACAGCCTTGACTTCGTGGGCGGTACTTCTACCACCATGACATTGAATGAGGATATGAGCATCGAAGAGATCGACGCACAGATCGTTCCGCTGATCGAGGATATCACGGGCGACGGTAATGTACAGACCACTAAGGTGGCAGGTTCCAATCAGGTTATTATTAAGACGAGGACATTGAATGTACAGGAGAGAGAGCAGTTTGCAGATACGATGGTGACGAATTTCAGCGTGGATGAGAGCAGTATCACGGCAGAAACCATCAGCGCAACCGTCAGTTCAGAGATGCAGGCGGATGCGATTAAGGCCATTGTTGTAGCAACGATCCTTATGTTATTGTACATCTGGTTCAGATTTAAGGACATCCGTTTCGGTGCCAGCTCCGTAATCGCACTGATTCACGATGTACTGGTGGTTCTGGCGTTCTACGCGATTGTCAGAATATCCGTAGGCAATACCTTCATTGCATGTATGCTGACGATCGTGGGTTACTCCATCAATGCAACCATTGTTATCTTCGACCGTATCCGTGAGAATCTGCGGGATAAGAAGGACAGAGAATCCTTACAGGATATGGTAAATAAGAGTATTTCACAGACGCTGTCGAGGAGTATCTTTACATCTTTGACTACCTTCTTTATGGTGGCGGCTCTGGAAGTATTCGGCGTATCTTCCATCAGGGAGTTTGCGCTCCCGCTGATTGCAGGTATCGTCTGTGGTACTTACTCATCTATCTGTTTGACAGGTGCAATGTGGTATGTATTCCGCACGAAGTTTGTGAAGAAAGCGGTAAAATAGATCGGAGTAGATCAAATAGATATCGGTTCAGGAAGTGCAGATGTGTCCGCAAGGAACTGCGGGTGACGGAAAGAAAATATAAGAGGCGTTCTGCGATGGGCAGGGCGCCTTTCATAAACGTGACGGACAGTTCAACGTGAGAAATATACGCGAGTGACAGAAAGGCGGAAGTATAAGTGGCGAAATGGGTAGTAACTGCTAAAAAGGCAGATTTTGATCAGATAGGGGAAAAATTTCATATAGACCCGGTGATTGCCAGAATCATTCGCAACAGGGAGATCGTGGGAGATGAGAACATTGATGAATTCCTGCACGGCACGATCGATCAGCTGCATGACCCGGCGCTTTTAAAGGACGCGGAGAAGGCGGCGGACATCCTGCGGGATAAGATTGACAGAAAGCAGCGGATACGGATTATCGGAGATTATGACATTGACGGTGTCTGTTCCACTTATATTCTGTATGCCGGACTGAATAGCCTGGGCGCAGATGTGGATACCGTAATCCCTCACCGCATTCATGACGGATACGGGATGAATAACCATATGATCGAGGAAGCGCATGAGGCCGGAATCGATACGATCCTGACGTGTGATAACGGGATCGCGGCAAAGGAGCAGATTGCATTCGCAAAGTCTCTTGGAATGACAGTGGTGGTGACGGACCATCATGAGGTGCCTTATGAAGTGCAGGAGGACGGCAGCAGACGGGAGTGTCCGCCGGCAGCGGACGCGGTGATCGATCCGAAGCAGGCGGACTGCAGCTATCCCTTTGACGGTATCTGCGGGGCGGTGGTGGCCTATAAATTGATACAGGTGCTGCATGACGGACAGAACAGGACAGAGGCGTCGACTCTTATGCAGGAGCTGTTGGCGTTTGCCGCTTTTGCCACGGTGGGAGATGTGATGGAACTGATCGATGAGAATCGGATCATCGTCAGATACGGATTGCAGCAGATCAGTAAGTCGGCCAACATAGGCATGCAGGCGCTCTTAGCTGTCAACGGCCTGCAGGATAAGCCGCTTTCGGCATATCACATCGGGTTCGTGCTGGGACCGTGCCTGAATGCAACAGGACGGCTGGATACCGCATTCAGGGCGCTGCGGATGTTTCAGTCTGCTGACAGAGCGGAAGCGGTGACCATAGCCGGAGAATTAAAAGAACTAAATGATAACAGGAAGAATATGACGCTGCAGGGAACGGAACAGGCGATAGCAGTCATCGAGGACAGTACCCTTAAGGATGACAGAGTGCTGGTCGTCTATCTGCCCGACTGCCATGAGAGCCTCGCGGGGATCATCGCCGGACGGCTCAGGGAGCGGTATTATAAGCCGGTTTTTGTGCTGACACGGTCGGAGGAGGGCGTGAAAGGCTCGGGACGTTCCGTGGAGGCGTATCATATGTATGATAAGATGAGCGAGTGTAAGGAACTGTACACGAAGTATGGCGGACATAAGATGGCGGCGGGGGTTTCCATGCCGGAGGAGAATGTGGAGAAGTTTCGCACATATCTCAATGAGCACTGCGGGCTGACAGATGAGGATTTGGAGGAGAAGATACATATCGATGTACCGATGCCGATGTCTTATGTGACGGCTAAGTTCGTGAAACAGCTTTCGGTTTTAGAACCTTTCGGCAACGGCAATCCCAAGCCTGTTTTCGCACAGAGGAATCTGCGCCTGCTCAGGGGAAGGATACTCGGCAAAAACAGCAATGTAGGGCGGTATACGGTGGAGGATGAGACCGGAAGGCAGTATGAGATGATGTATTTCGGCAATATGGATGCATGGCACGCTTTTCTGACGGAGCAGTTCGGTCAGGAGGCATACGACAGGCTGTATCAGGGCCGCGGAGGCGAGATCCGCATCCATGTGATTTATTATCCCGATCTGGACGTGTACCAGGGCAGGGAACGGCTGCAGATGATCATGCAGGATTATTGCTGCGTACAGTGATAAACATGATAAATATGGCGAGGATGGCGCAGAAGCCGGCGGATAAGGACATATCGAAAAGAATTGACATACAAAAAAGTCTGGGAGTTCCCAGACTTTTTCGTATTTTCTTATGAGGGGGGAGATAGTGAGTTCTTCAACTATCTTGGTTCTTATCATAGAATGTAAATGTGTCTAAAATGTGTTTAGTTTGTTATAAAAAAATAAAATTGCCTTAAGAAAGGTTAAAAAACTTCTAAAAATTGGGGCTGAGGTCTGGGTGTTTTTTGAATATTTGCTATAGTCTGGGTTGAGAGGGCAGATTGCACAAAAGGTTCCCGAAGCTGTTGGGCTACGTCGAATGGATTTTCTAAGTATTCCGGCGTAAGCTGTGATGCCGGACGCAACCGCCCTCTATTCGCCATCCGGGCTCATGTCGGGCTTTTCGGGACATCAGCTTATTATCCTTTAGGATAATAAGCACGTCCCATGAAATTGCTATTTTGTATACGGAATACTAAGAAAATCTCAATCTCCTACGCAGGACAGCTTCGAGAACCTTTTGTGCAATCTGCCTATTCAAGTTTATTCATGTATCCTTGTGACCCCCGAATTTGGGGAAATAACTGTCTAGGCTGATCCGACACCCAGCGTAGAGGGAAGTTAATATCTTAAGGAGTCCCTTAAAAAGCGTCGGCACTTAGTGAGGTTTTTTCGAACTTAGTGCCCGTTACGCTTTTTACGGAGCGGAAGCGCGACTCCGTAGATATTAACTTCCCTCTGCGCGTCCGTCTTAGATAATCTATGAAAAACAATAATTACAAGATTGCAACATAATGAGCACACCGCATAAGTTGAAAAAGACCCGTTTTCGTGCTATTGTATTTAGAGTGAGAAAAAACAGGGGGTATCAGATGGCTGTATTAAAAGATTTGTTGTCAAAGATCGAGTACGAATGTATCAGGGGAACATTGGACCGGGAAGTAGCGGATATCGTATATGATTCCCGCAAGATGACGCCTGGCAGTATGTTCATCTGTATTACGGGAGCCATTCAGGACGGGCATGGGTATGCCGCCGCTGCGGTACAGGCGGGAGCGGGTGTGCTGATGGTGGAAAAAGAGGTAGAACTGCCGGAAGAGGCGGATGTGACGGTGATCCGGGTGCGGGATACCCACTATGCCATGGCGTTTGCTTCGGCGGCTTTTTTCGGGAATCCGGCGCAGGAGATGAAGATCATCGGCATTACCGGCACGAAGGGCAAGACTACCACGACCTATCTGGTGAAATCCATTCTGGAGCATGCCGGAAGGAAGGTCGGGCTGATCGGCACGATAGAGATTATAATAGGAGATACCCATATCCATGCGGATCACACCACCCCTGAATCTTATCTGATTCAGAAATATTTCAGGCAGATGGCGGATGCCGGATGTGATACGGTGGTGATGGAGGTATCGTCTCAGGGATTGATGCTTCACAGGACACAGGGATTTATTTTTGATTTCGGAATCTTTACCAATCTGGAGCCGGACCATATCGGCAAGGGAGAGCATAAGGATTTCGACGATTATCTGCACTGTAAGAGCCTGTTGTTCAAACAGTGCCGGGTGGGAATCGTTAATCATGACGATGAACATTGGGAAGCGGTTACCGCAGGACACACCTGCGAATTGGAGACGTACGGAATCGATACGGAGGCGGATCTGCGGGCCGAGAATATCACCTTCCTGCGGGAAGCGGGGAATCTGGGCATGGGCTTTAGGGTGACAGGGCTTATGAATCTGCCGGTGCAGATCGCCACACCCGGTAAGTTCAGTGTGTACAACGCGCTCACGGCGATCGCCATCTGCCGTCATTTCGGCGTGCGGGAGGAAGACGTCAAGGCGGCGCTTCTGGCGGCGAAAGTGAAGGGCAGGATTGAGCCGGTGAAGGTGTCGGATGAATTTACACTGATGATCGACTATGCGCACAATGCCATGGCGCTTAAGAGTCTCCTTGGTACGCTGCGGGAGTATAATCCCCACAGGCTGGTCTGCCTCTTCGGCTGTGGCGGCAACCGTGCCAAATCCAGAAGATATGAGATGGGAGAGGTCAGCGGACGGATGGCTGATCTGACGATTATCACTTCTGACAATCCGCGGACGGAAGAGCCCCAGGCAATCATTGATGATATCAAGACCGGGATCGGCAGGACAGACGGCAGCTATGTCGAGATATGTGACAGGAAAGAAGCCATTGCTTACGCTATCGCTCACGGGGAGCCGGGAGATATCATCGTGCTGGCCGGTAAAGGTCACGAGGATTATCAGGAGATCAACGGCGTTAAGTACCCCATGGATGAGCGCGTGCTGATTCAGGAGATTCTGGAGGGCAGGTAGAAATAGAGTATACAAAACGGTAAGAAATAGTAAGAAACGGCAAAATGCAGCAAAGAAACAGTAAAATATAGCAAGCAGCATAAGTGATAATAAAGAGCAGCGCATAAGATAAAAGGAAAAGAAGGAGACGGCATGGCGGCAAAGTATGCGGATGTGATCATTGACATCTCTCATGAGAAAGTAGACAGACCTTTTCAGTATAAGATTCCGCAGGAACTGTCCGAAGCCGTATATGCGGGGGTACGGGTACATGTACCCTTCGGCAGAGGAAATCGGGATCAGATCGGATATGTTGTGGATCTGTCCGACCGGACGGATTACCCGGAGGAGAAGTTAAAGAGCATCACTTCCGTGGATGACCGTGGCATCAACGCGCAGAGCATTCAGATCCGTACCGCTTATTGGATGAAAAGGCAGTACGGGTCCACGATGATTGCCGCGCTCAAGACCGTCCTTCCCGTGAAACAGAAGTTAAAGCAGCTTGAGAAGAAAAAAGTCACCAGATGCCTTCCGGCGGAAGAACTGCGTGAACTTGCCGAAAGCTGCGAGGCGAAGCATCAGCCTGCGAAAGCCAGGGTGCTTCGAGCACTGACGGAAGAGGAGGTACTGCCCTATGAGTTGATCCGGCAGAAATTAAACGTGTCCTCCGCCACATTGCAGGCTTTGCAGAAACAGGGCTGTCTGCAGATCGAGACGGAGAGTCTGTACCGCAATCCCGTCAAGCTGAAGGCCAAAGAGGAACGAAGAGTTTCTCTGAGCGATGTACAGAAGGGTATTATAGAGGATGTCCTGCGTGACTATAGGGCAGGATGTGCCGGCACTTATCTGATTCACGGGGTTACCGGAAGCGGGAAGACGGAAGTATATTTGGGAATCATAGAGCAGATGATCGCCATGGGGAAACAGGCCATCGTGCTCATACCGGAGATCGCGCTTACTTATCAGACGCTGTTGCGTTTCTATAAGAGATTCGGGGATCGTGTGTCGGTGATGAATTCCACGCTTTCCATGGGAGAGAAATATGACCAGATCAGGCGGGCTGCGGACGGAGAGATCGATGTGATCATCGGGCCGCGCTCGGCACTTTTTACCCCTTTTCCCAATTTAGGCGTGATCGTTGTGGATGAAGAGCATGAGAGCAGCTATAAGAGTGAATCCATGCCGAAGTATCATGCCAGAGAGACTGCGATCCACATTGCGTCCATGCAGCATGCCGCCGTGGTACTCGGCTCGGCGACGCCTTCTCTGGAGGCATATTACCGGGCGAAGAAGGGAGATTACAAGCTGTACGAGATGACAGGCAGACATGGCAGCAGCACACTGCCTGACGTATACACGGTGGATTTACGGGAAGAATTAAGGCAGGGCAACCGCTCCGTATTCAGCCGGAAACTGCGGGAACTGATGGAGCAGAGACTGGCGGCGGGAGAGCAGACCATGTTATTCCTGAACAGACGGGGGTATGCGGGATTTATCTCCTGCAGGGCGTGCGGGCATGTGATGAAATGTCCGCATTGTGATGTTTCTCTTTCCGAACACAGGGGCGGTATGTTAATATGTCATTATTGCGGGTATGAGGAGAAGAAGCAGACGAAGTGTCCGTCATGCGGATCAAAATATCTGATGGGGTTCAAGGCGGGCACCGAGCAGATCGAGGAGGCGCTGCACAGGGAATTCCCCGGGGCACGGGTGCTGCGCATGGATGCCGATACGACCCGGAAGAAGGAGAGTTATGAGAAGATCCTGTCTGCATTTGCGGACGAACGGGCGGATATCCTTGTGGGAACCCAGATGATCGTGAAGGGGCATGACTTCCCGAACGTGACACTGGTGGGGATTCTGGCGGCGGATCTGTCCCTTAACCGGAACGATTACCGCGCAGGAGAGAGAACCTTCCAACTGTTGACCCAGGCCGCAGGGCGTGCCGGCAGAGGGGATAAGAAGGGCGAAGTGGTGATTCAGGCTTATCAGCCGGAGCATTACAGCATCGTACATGCGGCGAAGCAGGATTACGTCGCATTCTACGAGGAAGAAATCGCCTATCGGGATCTCATGAGCTATCCGCCGGTGTCACACATGCTTGCGGTGTTGATTATATCTTCCGGGCCGGAAGAGGGAATGAAGCTGTGCGAGGAAATGACTAATGTAGTCAATGCAGAACGTGTAAGAGATCGGGAGACGGACGCCAGGGCATATCGCGGGATACAGGTGATCGGACCTGCCGAGGCAGCCATCGGCAAGATCAATGACTTATACAGACATGTCTTTTATGTGAAGCATGCAGACTATCAGATACTGGTGGAGATGAAAGACATATTGGAGCTTTTTTGTAAAGAAAAAGAATTGAAAAATCAGACGGTTCAGTATGATTTCGATCCAATTAATACATATTGAGAAGGAAGAAGGAGAGAAGAAGTATGGCAATCAGAAAGATCAGAGAAATGGGAGATCCTGTTTTAACAAAGAAGTGTAAGGAAGTGACGGAGATCACTCCCAGAGTGCAGGAACTGATAGACGATATGTTTGAGACGCTGTACGAGGCGGACGGCGTAGGGCTTGCCGCGCCGCAGGTAGGAATTTTGAAGAGGATCGTGGTGATTGATGTCACGGGAGAAGATCCGATCCTGCTCATCAATCCGAAGCTTTTGGAGACCAGCGGTGAACAGGAGGGCTATGAAGGGTGCCTGAGCGTTCCCGGCAAGAGCGGCAAGGTGACCAGACCGAATTATGCCAAGGTCATGGCTTATGATGAGAACATGAATGCCTTTGAGCTGGAAGGGACGGAGCTGCTTGCAAGAGCGATCTGTCATGAGCTGGATCATCTGGAAGGACACCTGTATGTGGAGAAGGTGGACGGACCACTTGTGAATACGGCGGATCTGGCGGAAGAAGAGTAGCGTGAATGAAAGAACCATTCACGCAGAAGAACCGTCCGCAGTGCGGACTTGCTGCAAGCAGCATTCTTCCCAAGTTTTGAGATTCCGCTCCGCAGAATCATGGAGGTTAGTGTGAGAAAGGCATGGTATTAGTATGAAGATTGTATTTATGGGAACCCCTGACTTCGCGGTAGACGTACTGGAGGCGATTATCGCGGCGGGACATCAGGTTGCGGCGGTGGTGACACAGCCGGATAAACCGAAAGGCAGAGGCAAGGAAATGCAGATGACACCGGTTAAGGTGTGTGCGGCGGCGCATGATATTCCGGTGTTCCAGCCGGTCAAAATCAAGGAAGCGGCGGCGGTGGAGACGCTCAGAAGTTACGGGGCGGATATCTTTGTGGTGGCAGCATTCGGGCAGATCGTGTCGGAAGAGATTCTGGCGATACCGAAATTTGGCTGTGTGTGTGTACATGCGTCCCTGCTGCCCAAATACAGAGGGGCAGGACCCATCCAATGGGCCATCATTAACGGGGAGAAGACTACTGGTGTCACCATCATGCAGATGGATAAGGGAATCGACACCGGCGATATGCTGTTGAAAGCAGAGGTTGCCATTGATCCGCAGGAAACCGGCGACAGCCTTCATGACAAGCTGGCGCAGGCGGGTGCGCGTCTGATCGTGGAAGCCTTGCCGAAGATCGAGCGGGGCGAGGTGGTACCGGAGAAACAAAACGATGCGGATTCCTGTTATGCCAAGATGTTAGATAAATCCATGAGCAGGATCGACTGGCAGCAGAGTGCTGTGAAGCTGGACTGCCTGATCCGCGGGCTGATCTCATGGCCCGGCGCTTCCACAGTTTATCGGAGCAGGATTCTTAAAATATGGAAGGAAGAGGTCGTGACGGATGAACAGCTGCAGCAGATGGGCACGGAGGTGCTTTCTGAATCTGTGGAGCCGGGAACTGTGACGGCCGTGACAAAAGATGCATTCTATGTGCAGACCGGTGACGGCATACTTAAGATCAGCGCCGTGCAGCCGGAGGGTAAGAAACGCATGGAAGTGAAGGATTTTCTTCTGGGATACCCGGTGAAGGTCGGGGAGAAGCTTGGAGAGAATTCATAACTGTCGGGTTTGCAAAGTGAATTTTGTAACCCCTCGTATTTTTAGTTTTCAGAAAGGATGAGAGGTATGGGACGTTACGGATATTACGGTTACTATTTTGATCCGACCTATTTTCTTGTATTGATCGGAGCGGTGTTGTGCATCTGGGCGCAGATGCGTGTCAGTTCCACCTACAGAAAATATGCGCGAGTAAGGAGCAGGAGCGGACTGACGGGCGCTCAGGCGGCGCAGCGGATCTTACAGATGTCAGGTATCTATGATGTGAGCATAGAGCATGTACGGGGAGAATTGACGGATCATTACGATCCGTCTCATAAGGTGCTGAGGCTGTCGGATTCCGTGTACGGTTCCGATTCCATAGCGGCGATCGGCGTGGCGGCCCACGAGTGCGGGCACGCAGTTCAGCATAACAAGGGGTATGCACCTTTGTCGTTCAGAACGGCTCTTGTGCCGGCGGCTAATATCGGATCAAAGGCAGGCATACCGTTAATTATTCTCGGCGCTATATTGGGAATGAATCAGCTTCTCATCCAGATCGGTATCTGGGTGTTTGCGCTGGCAGTGCTTTTTCAGATCGTGACGCTTCCCGTGGAGTTCAACGCTTCCGGCAGGGCGCTTGCGATGCTGGGAGATTACGGCATGCTGGAGCAGGATGAGACAAGAGGGTGCCGTAAAGTATTGTCTGCGGCGGCGCTCACTTACGTGGCGGCGGCAGCGTCCGCCATCTTACAGCTTCTCAGACTGATTCTGCTGTTTGGCAATAACAGGCGCAGGGATTAGCTTGAAAAATCAAAGATTTTTCAAACACAAATTGGTGCCGACGTTGTTAGCGTCTTGGCTTGCAAATTTGCAGGTTGAGAGAAGGATATAGGTATTGGAGTGATATGGCAGAGGTCAACGGACGGGAAGTAGTTCTGGATATATTACTGGAACTGTCTAAAGAAAGTGAATACAGCAATATACTGATCGCGGCGGTCTTGGAGAAGCATGATTATCTGGACGGCAGAGAGAAGGCTTTCATCAAAAGGGTGAGCGAGGGGACGATCGAGCGCAGGATTCAGATCGATTATGTGCTTGATCGTTTTTCCAAGGTGCCGGTGAAGAAGATGAAACCGTTTATCAGAGAATTGCTGCGAATGAGTGTGTATCAGATCCTTTTCATGGAAAATATACCTGACGCGGCGGTGTGCAACGAGGCGGTGAAGCTGGCGAAGAAGCGGGGTTTCCGGTCGCTGCAGGGATACGTCAACGGTGTGCTGCGTGCGGTGGCAAGGGGCAAAGAGCAGATTCCCTATCCGGATAAACAGACGGATTACATGGAATATCTGTCGGTCTGCTATTCCATGCCGCGATGGCTGACAGAGCATTTCTGTGCCGCTTACGGGGAAGAACGGTGTGAGGCTGTTCTGGCGGCTTTCCTGCAAAGAGGAGCGGTCAGTATCAGAATGCAGGAGACACTCGACGAGAAAGATCGGGAGGCACTGATGAAGGCGTGGCAGCAAAGCGGGGTACAGGTACACAGACATCCCTATCTGCCCTACGCCGTGACGGTTCAGAAGACGGATGGCATCCGCGGTCTTGCCGGATATCGGGAAGGCGCTTTCGCGGTACAGGACGTCAGTTCCATGCTGGTGGTGGAAGCTGCGGGAATCAGACAGGGGGACACGGTCATTGATGTCTGTGCGGCGCCCGGAGGCAAGGCGCTGCATGCGGCGGACAAGCTTATGGGAACCGGACAGGTGATCGCCTGTGATGTGACGGAGTATAAGGCCGCGAAGATAGAAGAGAACAGAGACAGAATGGGCATGGACAATGTGTCTGTCAGGGTGCGGGATGCCCGGATCACTGACGAGACGCTGATCGGGCGGGCGGATGTCCTTATTGCGGATGTGCCCTGCTCCGGGCTGGGCGTGATCGGCAAGAAACAGGATATTAAGTATCGCGTGACCAGACAGTCCATGGAGGAAGTCGTTGCTTTGCAGCGGGAAATCATAGACAATGCGGTGCGGTATCTGAAATCGGAGGGAGTCATGATGTACAGCACGTGTACCATGAATCCGGCGGAAAATGAAGAGATGACGGAATGGATCTGCCGGACATACGATATGGAGCCGGTGAGTATGGCGCAGGAGCTGCCGGAAGAGCTTCGGGAGGAAGCGGACAGAGGATATGTACAGCTTCTGCCCGGCATACACGGAACCGACGGGTTCTTCTTAGCCAAGCTGCGCAGGATACAGAGAAGAAAGATGAAACAGAGGTAACTATTCAGTATAGGTCGAAGCATTTACTGAACAGTTACAAAGAGAGATAGATATCATGGAAACAGGGAACACTAGAGATATCAAGTCATTCACCTTAGATCAGCTTAAGGAAGAGATGGAGGCCATGGGCGAGAAATCTTTTCGGGCAGGTCAGATGTATGAGTGGATGCATAAGAAACAGGCCGCAGGGTATGAGGAAATGACGAATATTCCTAAGGCGCTGGCGGATAAGTGCAGGGAACGCTATGACTATACGGCGTTGCAAATTTGCCGTGTTCAGGAATCAAAGGCGGACGGCACGAGAAAGTATCTGTTTGAACTGGCGGACGGCAACACGGTGGAGAGTGTCTTTATGCGCTATCAGCACGGTAATTCCGTCTGTATTTCCTCGCAGGTGGGGTGCCGTATGGGCTGCCGCTTCTGCGCCTCCACGCTGGACGGGCTGGAGCGGAATCTCCTGCCTTCGGAGATGCTCGACCAGATCTATGCGATTACCAGACAGACCGGAGAGCGGGTTTCTAACGTGGTGGTCATGGGAAGCGGGGAGCCGATGGATAATTATGATAATCTGCTGCGGTTCATTGCGCTTCTGACGGACGAGAACGGACTGCATATCAGCCAGAGGAACGTTACCGTGTCCACCTGCGGGATCGTGCCGCGGATGAGACAGCTCGCCGACAGACGGCTGCAGATCACACTGGCTCTATCCCTGCATGCGGCGACGGATGACAAGCGCAGGCAGCTCATGCCCATTGCCAATCAGTATTCCTTACAGGAACTGATTGGGGCGTGCGATTACTATTTTGAACAGACGGGCAGACGGATCACATTTGAGTACAGTCTGGTAAAGGGAGTGAACGATACGGATGAGGATGCAAGGCAGCTTACGAACCTGATCGGCAGACGGGGCATTCATGTGAATCTGATTCCCGTCAACCCGATCAAGGAGCGTGATTACAGGCAGTCTGAGCGGTGTGCGGTGAATGCGTTCAAAAATAAACTTGAAAAAAATGGAATTAATGTTACTATTAGAAGGGAAATGGGTCGGGATATCGACGGTGCGTGCGGTCAGTTGAGGCGCAGATACATGAAGTCGGAACCGAAAGAGTAAATTATGGCAAACGGAGGAAGATACGGTGCTTAGGTCCTATGCGATAACGGATATCGGACAGAAAAGACAAGTGAATCAGGATTTTATCTATCTGTCAGAGACTCCCATCGGTAATCTGCCTAATGTGTTTATTGTAGCGGACGGTATGGGCGGACACAATGCCGGGGATTACGCTTCCCGCTATGCGGTGGAGACCGTAGTGGAGGAGATCGGCATTTCTTTTGAAAAAAATCCTGTCAGGATTCTGGACAGAGCCATCGAGAAGGCAAATGCGCGTATACGCGATCTGGCAAGTCATGAGGCGGCATACAACGGCATGGGCACTACGATGGTGGTGGCAACTTGTATAGGACGATATCTGGAAGTGGCCAATGTAGGAGACAGCAGGCTTTATGTCGTAGGCGACAGGATAGAGCAGATCACGCAGGATCATTCACTGGTGGAAGAGATGGTGCGGATGGGCGGCATAGACAGGGCGACTGCCAGAAATCATCCGGATAAAAATATTATTACCAGGGCGATCGGCGCCAGAGATTATATAGAAGCAGATTTCTTTAATCTGGAACTGCAGGCGGGAGACAAGGTTTTGCTTTGTTCCGATGGGTTGACGAATATGGTGGAAGACGAGACGATACATCAGATTCTGACAGGGGACGGAAGTCTTAAGGACAAGGTAGAAGAATTGGTGAGAACAGCCAACCACAACGGCGGTAAAGATAATATTTCCGTGATTGTTATTGAACCGTTAGCAGACGAGGTGAAACATGATTAAGATAGGAATGATGATAGGCGACCGATACGAGATCTTAGAAAAGATCGGCACCGGCGGTATGTCAGATGTATATAAAGCAAAAGATCATAAGCTGAACCGGTTCGTTGCGGTTAAGGTGTTGAAGCAGGAGTTCGGCGAGAATGCGAATTTCGTATCCAAATTCAGAATCGAGGCGCAGGCGGCGGCAGGACTCATGCATCCGAATATCGTCAATGTGTATGATGTCGGAGAAGAGGGTGGTATCCACTATATCGTAATGGAGCTGGTGGATGGTATCACATTAAAGAAATATATCGAGAAGAAGGCGAGACTGTCCGTCAAAGAGGCAATCAGTATCGCGATTCAGGTGTCTATGGGCATCGAGGCGGCGCATAATAATCATATTATTCATCGCGATATCAAGCCGCAGAACATTATTATTTCTAAAGAAGGCAAAGTTAAGGTGACGGATTTCGGTATTGCCAAGGCGGCTACCAGTAACACCATCACCTCTAATGTCATGGGTTCGGTGCACTATACTTCCCCGGAACAGGCAAGGGGCGGCTACAGTGACGAGAAGAGCGATATCTATTCCTTAGGTATCACGATGTTTGAGATGCTCACGGGCAGGGTGCCCTTCAACGGGGAGACTACGGTAGCGATCGCGATCAAACATATACAGGAAGAAATGCCTTCTCCGAGGGACTACGTGTCGGAGATTCCGATCAGTGTGGAGCAGATCGTATGCAAGTGCTGCCAGAAGAGCCCGGACAGGAGATATCAGTCCATGGCGGAGCTTGTTGCGGACTTAAAGCAGTCGCTGATCAATCCCGATGAGGATTTTGTCAAGGTGGTTGATCCGGATGAGGAAGCCTCCACCAGAATGATTACGGACAGGGATATGGCGCAGATCAAGAGACAGTCTGACCGAAGAGACTCCATGGATGAGGCCATGAGACTGAAGAAAGACAGCGAGCGCTATTATGAAGAAGAGGACGATGAGGAAGAAGACGAGGATTGGGATGAGGACGAGGATGACTATGATCCCAAGATGGAGAAGATCACCACGATCCTCGCAGTAGTGGCGGCGATTCTGATTGGCTGTATCGTGATCTTCCTTGTGGGAAGAGCAGTGGGTGTGTTCCAGTTCGGCGCTTCCGAGGATGATAAGGAGTCACAGGAAGAAATAGAGCAGGTAGAGATGATTCAGGTAGTCGGCATGAATGTGGAGGATGCTAAGCGCGCTCTGTTGGAGCTGGGGCTGACACCGGAGATCAAATATGAGGAGAACAGCGCTTATGAAGTAGGCACAGTTCTGCGGGCCGCTTCCCAGGACGGTCTTACAAGTGTGGCACCGGGCAATATGATCAGTAAGAATACGGTAATCGTGATGACCGTGGCGCAGGGAACAGATGGGGTAGAAGTTCCGCCGGTAACCGGTAAGTCCAGATCGGAGGCAACGTCCATTCTTGAACAGGCGGGATTTGTGGTTAATGTGACAGAAAGTTATGACGCGGAGGTGGAGAGCGGATATGTGATCTCCCAGTCTCCGGAGGCGGATACGAAGGCGCCGTCGGGGTCTTCCATCACACTCCGTGTCAGTCAGGGTGCGGAGGAGAGTAAGATCAGAGTACCCGATGTGATCGGCATGACGGAAATGGATGCCACAGTGAGCCTGAATGAGAGCGGTCTGGCAGTGGGAACGGTTTCACAGGTAAATAATGAAGATGCTTCGCTGACAGATAAAGTATGTTATCAGAGTTATTCGGTGGGCTCCTATGTGGATGCCGGAACGCCCATTGACTTGAAAATAAGTATCGGGCCTTCCGATGTAACTTATCGGTATTCTGAGGGTATTACCGCACCGACAGAAGATCCGGATTATCGGACCGGGATGTCCGTCAACGTTACGGTCACTACAGCGGACGGTACACAGCTTTTAAGTACACAGACATCTTCCTTTCCCGTAGCGGTTAATTACACGGGAATCAAATCACCAAGCGGTGTGATTACCTTTCATTTTACGGTGGAGAGGGAGGCGACGACCACAACCGATCCCGAGACGGGAGAGACAGTGACGACGGATCCTGTTTCCGAAGAGAAAACGGTGACAAGAGAGATTCAGTTTACACAGGAATAGGAAGAAGTTCATGCAGGGGAAGATCATTAAGGGAATTGCGGGATTCTATTATGTCTATGTAGAAGGACACGGGACCTATGAATGTAAGGCTAAGGGGATTTTCAGAAAAGATCATGTAAAGCCGCTTGTGGGTGACGATGTGGTTATGGATGTATTGGATGAAGGTGAGAGACTGGGTAACATCAGTGAAATACTTCCCAGACGAAGTGCCCTGATCCGCCCGGCGGTTGCTAACGTGGATCAGGCTATGATTATTTTTGCCATTGTGAAGCCAAATCCTAATTTCAATCTTCTGGACAGATTTCTCATCCGCATGGAGCGGCAGAATCTGCCTACGATCATATGTTTTAACAAACAGGACATTGCCTCCGCACAGGAGAAGGAAGCACTCAGGCAGTCCTATGAAACATGCGGATATCATGTCCTGTTTATCAGTGCGCTGGAGAATGAAGGCTTAGAACAGGTCAAAGAACTGTTGAACGGTAAGACTACCACTGTGGCGGGACCAAGCGGGGTAGGCAAATCCTCACTGATCAACAGGCTGGCGCCGAAAGCCAACATGGAGACCGGGGAGATCAGCGCCAAGATAGAAAGAGGAAAACACACCACAAGACACTCGGAAATCATAGCGCTGGGTGAGGAAACATATATTATGGACACACCCGGATTTACGTCCCTTGATATTTCCGAGATCACGAAAGAGGAGCTGGGACAGTATTACCCGGAATTCGTGCAGTATGAGCCGTATTGCAAGTTCAGCGGCTGTGCCCATATCAGCGAACCGTCCTGCGGCGTCAAGGAGGCCGTGGCGGAGGGGAAGATCAGCACGGTGCGATACGAGAATTATAAGGTGCTGTATCAGGAGTTGAAAGATAAGAGGAGATATTAGATGGATTGAAACTTTCAGCAAAAGAAACTTAATGAATTTGAATTTGCATGCAATCATTTAGGTGACTAGGTGGTTGCTTTTTTATGTTCCGTTAAAAGTTAAAGACTTGTTAAGAATTTCTATGCTATGATTCAGAACATGGAGAAAATAGTGTGAAGAGAAGTTCTAGGGCTCACAGCAGGGGCTGTTTCGCCAAGAACTTCTAAAACTTCGCACAGGAAAAGAGGTATACACTATGTTCTGGAGGATATTGAAAAAAGACCTGAAACGCAAAAAGACCATGAACATCATTCTGCTGCTGTTTGTCATTTTGTGCTCCATGTTTGCAGCGGCGGCAGTGAACAACATTATAGCCGTGACTGGCGGTATCGAGCATTATTTCGATGCGGCGGATGTTCCCGATGTCATTGTGCGGGTGCTGTTCAGCGGGGAAAACGATCTCGAGGAAAAGATTGGGGAGCTTGCCCCCGCCAAGGAGATAAGGACCGAGCATTGGCTGTGTGTATCCAGCTCAAAGTATTTCAGACATAACGGAAATAAACTTGATAATTTCACGAATGCTGCCTATTTGATTTCCGATAGTGAAATGGCTATCAACTATTTCGATGAGAACAATAACATCATCGAAAGTGTGGATAAGGGTTGCTTTTATGCCAACGCCCCTTTTTTACAGGATCTTACTATAAAAGAGGGCGACGAGGTGGAGCTTACTGTCGGCGACAGTCATCTCACGCTTAAGTTTATGGGGCGGTTCAAAGGTGCACTGTTTGATTCGGGAAACACGGCTTCCCCGTATCTTATCATGAACTCTGCTGACTATGACTATCTTGACAGGGACGAAGCCACTCATATCATGAATGGCAGGCAGTTTTGTGTAAATACATCATCAGTTGATGAAATAAGGGAACTTGCAAAGAACTATAGCGGTGTATATGTCTACACACGGGAAGAAATAAAGGATATTTATCTCTATGATATGCTTTTGGCTTATGCCTTAATGATAATTAGCGTTGTGCTGATGTTCACAGCCTTTGTGCTGTTGCGTTTCACAATAGGCTTTACGGTCAGCGAGGAATTTCGTGAGATCGGTGTGATGAAAGCGGTCGGTATCGATAACGGCAGTATAAGAAGCCTGTATATTGTCAAATATCTTGCCATTGCTGTGGTTGGTGCACTGATAGGATATTTCTGTTCCGTCCCTCTCGGGGATATGATGATGAAAACAGTATCGGAACATATGGTTCTGGACAGCGAGAGCGGCACTATGATAGGGTGTTTCAGTTCTGCGGCGGTAGTTATGATTATCCTGCTGTTCTGCTATGGCTGCACACGCAGAGTCAACAAGCTCTCACCGATCGATGCGGTAAGAAACGGGCAGACGGGAGAGCGCTTCCGAAAAAGAAGCCTTATGCGCTTAGGACGTTCAAAGCTGCCGCAGGCTGCATTTTTCCCGGTCAATGATGTGTTCAGCTCACCGAAGCAGTTTTCTGTTATAACGGTTGTATTTACGCTCTGTATTCTGTTGATGACGATCATGTCAAATTTTGTGTTGACATTAAAAAGTGAAAAACTGCTGCGCTTCTTCGATGTACCCTCAAGCGAAGCGCATATCATGGACAACGAAATACTTAGAGAGGTCATAGTAGATCAGAGTACGCATAAGACAATCATCGCAGATACCGAAAAACTCCTTGCAGATAACGGAATGCCAGGTAAATGCACAATGACGATAGGTGCACAGTTTGAAACATCACATGAAGACAAAACGGAAACGGTTAATTTCCGCGTCATGA
>JAAUZY010000053.1 GCA_014804355.1 Lachnospiraceae bacterium | reverse complement strand
GTAGACATACTTCCCACATTGTGCAATCTCTTTGGTGTGGAATGGGATTCGAGGCTTTATGTAGGAAGGGATGTGTTCTCAGATGCTCTCCCGCTTGTTTTCTTTGGAAATTATGACTGGAAGACAGACTTAGGGTATTATAGTTCATTCAGGGGAATTTTCACGCCGACAGATGAGGGCGCTGTCATTCCGGAAGATTACGTAAAACAGATATCCGGTATGGTGAGAAATAGAATGACATTCTCTAAGTCTGTGCTCAGCCATGATTATTATACGCATGTTTATGATGCGGCATCGGGGTCGGAATAATGTGTTTTCATTGTTACTTTTCATGGGTCAGGAATGCGCATAAACTGCGCATTCCGTGAGAATATGATTCAGGTTTTCATTCAAGTTCTTCTGTCAGTTTTTCAATCTCATCAATGATTTCTCCGATATAAGCAATCGTATCAAGGAGAGGGGCGTCTGTAGTGATGTCGATTCCGGCAAGCTTAGCCAGTCCCACCGGATCCAGCGTACTGCCTGATGCAAGAACCTTTTTCCAGTCATCAACCGCCTGCGCTCCTTCCTGTTCAATCCTTTTGCAGACCTGTGTTGCAACGGTGAGGCCGGCACTATAGGTATAGGAATATAGACCCATGTAATAGTGAGGCTGGCGCATCCAGGTAAGCGCCGCATCATCGGAAATTTCCACATCTTCACCCCAGAAGTTTTGAAGAGTTTCCTTCATAAGTCGGGATAGAACAGGGGCATTGACGCTTCCGCCATTGTCAACGATTTGGTAGACTTTTCGCTGATAGTCGGCTTCCAGCAGGTGAGTGACAAAGTTATGATAATAAGTATTGCTGATCATACAGGACAGCACCCAACGGCGGAACCGGGGATCCGGATTATTTTTTAATAAGTAGTGCGCCATCAGCAGTTCATTCATGGTTGAGGGCGCTTCCACAAAGTAGGTGGAAACATCCGTATCAAAAATGGACTGGTTTTTGTTGCAGGCTTTGAAGTGACCGGCATGCCCCAGCTCGTGCGCCAGCGTAAAGACATCGGACATACGATCATTCCAGGACAGCAGGATAAAGGAATTGACTCCGTAAGGGCTGGCACAGAAACCGCCGGTTGATTTTCCCTGGTTCTGGGCAAAATCGACCCATCTGTCACGGTAAGCTTCACGGATCATTTCCACGTAATCGTCTCCCAGAATGGAAAGTCCTTTTTCAATATAGGTTCTAGACTCTTCAATAGTAACCTTCGGATCAAATTTCGGGTCAACGGCAATTTTCAGATCCGCAAAGGTCATACGGTCCAATCTGTGAATCTTCTGTAGAAGGCGGGCAAACCGGCGCATGTGCGGGGAGAGCTTTTCCATGATTAAATCAATCTGACGGTGATACAATTCCTGTGTCACTTTTTGAGGAAAAAGCAGACTGTCAATGACAGAATCAAAACCCCGCATAGTGGCAATTGTTTTTTCAGTCTGTACCTGTGTGTTGTAGGCAGAAGCAGTTACATTCTCGTATTCACGGATCCTGACGGAAAATGCAGCAAAGGCCTTCCGTCGTATGGAGGGATTTTCCTCATATTCGTAATTGTCCTCAAAGAGAGAATAACCTAGAGGATATTCTGTTCCATCAACCACAAAAGAATCAAATTTCATATCCGCCAATTTAGCCATATTATAGATCTGGTAAGGAGCCCCAATGGTCTGGGAAAGTGCAGCTACAGCCCGTTCCGCCTCCGGATGAAGTTGATGAGGTTTACGACGCAGAATATCCTGCAGATAACATTTGTTATGGGTGGCAATAGCAATGGCTTCTTCCAGGACAGATTCTTTCTGGGAAGCGATCTCGGTATCAATAAAGCTGAGCTGACTGGAGATCTCCGAAGCCAGACGGGAGACAGCCTCATCCTGCTCCTGGTTATGCGTATCGTAATAGTCTACGGAAACTGCCAGATTACAGTAAGTTCCGGCCAATGTGAGCAGGCGGGTTACTTCCCGAAAATCATCAAGACAACGGTTAATCATCTGGGGCGAATCCAGTTTCCCTTTATAATCCTGCACCATGCGGCTGCAAAGAACCTTCAGGTTTTCTATGTCCTTTTGAAGTTCTTCTTCCTTTGTATAAATAGATGATAAATCCCATGTTAATTCCGCAGGGACGTCCTTACGCAGTTTCAGTTCCATGTTCAGATCCTCCTCGTATAATATCTTTTATTCTTACTTTATATGGATTGCGGGGAAAAATCAAGTAAGCAATGATTAAGGGCCGGGCGGCAATGCTATAATTGCATATGTTATCTTATAGCGGCTGATGACATTATACTTGCCTGTGTATGCCAGCGAGTGTAGAATTTAAAGTAATGATGTAACTGTTCAGAAGGTGCATCTACGTAACTGTGAAGAACAGGGTTCTGAACAGTTACGTAATGATAATAACAAATGTGGAGGTTACAAAAGATGAATCTAAAAAAGTGGCTTACAACAAACTTCACAGAAATACATACTGAAAAGCTGGCGAAGATTTTAATGGCAATATTTATTATCGTGCTTTCCATCTTTGTTTTGGCATATAAAATCCCCGAGCGCAGGTTTGTACAGGAGACCCTTGAAAGCCTGGAAGAGAGCAAAACAACCGTTATGGAATTCTCCGGCGCAACAATAGCAGTTTCTCTGGCAATTACGGCACTTCCGGATGATTTTGGCAGTCCGTTAGCTAACACTTTAGCGGATATGAACAAATATTTTATATTCATTTTTGCAGTTTTATATGTGGAAAAATTAATTGTTGTGGAAGGAATGAAACTTTCATTTGTCTATATCATACCGTTTGCATGCGGTCTTTATATACTATCGGTGTTGTCCGGAAAAGATATATTTAAGGTCTTTGCGTCAAAGCTGATGATTCTTGGTTTGGCAGTTGTACTTGTTATACCGCTTAGTACACATTTTACGGAAAAAGTATGTGAAGATTATCTGGTTTATGTGGATGAGACAATATCGGAGGCTAATGACGGAGCCGAAAAGGTTAATGGGGTCATGGCTTCAGGTGATAAGGGAACAACCGTTTTTGAAAAACTTACCGATGCATTTAAAACTGCTGTTCAGGGAATATCAGATTTGCTGACATATTTTGAAAATGTCTTAAAAAGATGTGTGAATTCCATTGCAATTATGATCGTGACGACATTTGTTCTGCCAATGATTGTTTTGCTGCTCTTTCGGTGGCTGCTTAAGGAATTATTCAGTTTGAGTCTGCCGGCGGTGAACATCGTGCTGCCAAAAGAAAAGAATGACAAAAAGGTAATAGGAACAGATCAGGAGAAAGAGGAGGAAAAGCGATGAAAAGAGTACTCTTAAACAGTTCCTGTGTTATCCTGCTCGTTCTGATTGTCAGCGTTCTGGTCTGGGGCAGGAACAACAAGATTTCGGTATTTCGTGAAATTTATGACGATGGGATAGAACAGATTGATTTAGATACCGTCTATCTGGAAAATAGCGGTGTGGAAGTCAATTTTTCAGAGATTCTTTTGGGAAAACAGGAAGAGACAAGGAAGCTTATTGTCGGTACGCAGGAGGCAACGGTATCGACCGAGCTTTCGGACAGATTGATTCAAAAACTTGATTTTGATTTTTTAAAGAAGACGCAGAAAGTCAGCTATACGGGGAAGGGTTATTTTGTTGTGGATCTCGACGATCTGACAGGGGAAGATATCATTGAGGATAAAGAAAAAAGGATCATTACCATTAAAATCGGACACGCGTATCTTCAGACCATCGAGATCGACCCTGACAAAGTAATTGTAGATGAAGTTAGAGAGGGATTATTGGCGCGTGGAGATATTGAGTTAACTGTGAAAGACTATAGCATAATCGAAAGGGAATTGAGAAGTCGGCTGGAAACGAAATTCAATACTGCCGAAAACGGACAGGAAGCTGATAATCTTGCGCTGCGGATGGTCAGAGAGGTTTATGAACCGATTATTAAGGCTATTGACCAAAGATACAGTGTTGTGGTGGAATTTAAGTGATATTTAAGGAAGAATGCTTAATCAGTTTGATTACATTGACCGCGGTATGGCGATTGAATATGAACGACGAAGGAAGCTGACAAGATTGCAACCCGATCAAAAAGGAGCTGGATTTGAACATACCTGAAAGTTTACAAAAGAGAGCAGCCAGGCTGGAGGATTATTACCGCCTTCACTATGAGGCGTTGGCACCGTTAATTTCCCAATGTTTTTTAAATACCATAGAGACCACTGTGAAGCAGTTGGAGGACGGCACTTATTTTGTGATTATCGGCGATATTCCGGCGATGTGGCTTCGGGATTCTGCGGCCCAGGTGACGGGGATGACCTGGTCCGGATTCAGACCCTCCGACGACAGCTGTGATTTTGGTTACCTGGTTCCTGCCAATATGATGGCGGTAAAGGCTATGGAATTTGCGGAAGAAATATGCCGCTCCTGCTACAAGGATGAGGTTCTGGCGGCAAAATGTCAGACTCTTACCAAGGAGATTCAGGAAGGGATTCAAAAGTACGCAGTGGTGGAGCATCCCAAACATGGGAAGATGTACGCCTATGAGACGGACGGGCTTGGAAACTACAATCTGATGGATGACGCTAATTCCCCCAGCCTCCTGGCTATGTCTGGCATATTGACATCGTGATGCAGGCCCTGACCTCTGAGAGCCGGGAGGAAATATTGGAGTGCCTGGATATGCTCTCGAAAACCCATGCGGGTACTAATTATATGCATGAATCGTTTAACCCTTCGATGCCGGAGGAGTATTCGAGACCGTGGTTTGCCTGGGCGAATACGTTATTTGCGGAACTTTTGGACAGGCTGATGGAAGAAGATTTTTGGCGTTAAATATCGCGGACAATTCCCTCAATTCTTATTGGATATAGGATGTTTTGAGGTATATAATATAAATAGTTCATTTATGCACAACGTAAACAAGAACAGTGCAGAAGGAGAAGACAATGGAAAAGAGAAGACTGGAAAAACTGAATATTGAGACATCGCTTTTGGGTTTTGGTTGTATGCGTTTTCCGACCACGCCGACCGGGGAGATCGATGAGCCTGTGGCGGAGAAGATGCTTGACAAAGCGATTGCGGAGGGTGTGAATTATATTGATACCGCCTATCCCTATCACAACGGAAAGAGCGAGACCTTTGTGGGAAGAGTGCTTCAGAAATACGACAGAGGCTCTTTTTATCTGGCGACAAAACTGCCTGTCTGGCTTGTAAATACGTTAGAGGATGTAGATCGACTTTTAGAGGAGCAGCTTAAGAAGCTGCAGACAGATTACATTGACTTTTATCTCTTGCATGCGCTGAATAAGGAACACTGGGATAAGATGAAGGAAATCGGATGTCTGGAGCATCTGGAAAAGCTGTGGGCAGCGGGAAAAATCAAATACATAGGCTTTTCCTTCCACGACAGCTATGAGGTGTTTGAGGACATAATAAGTTATAGAGATTGGGACTTCTGCCAGATACAGCTTAACTATATGGACGCTGAGGAGCAGGCAGGATTGAAGGGCTACGAACTGGCTGCCTCCAAAAACATTCCGCTGGTGATTATGGAACCTGTCAAGGGCGGCTCTCTGGCTGTGTTTGCGGAGGATATCATGGCTAAATTCCATGAGATAGGTGCAGAGAGCTCCGCGGCCTCCTTTGCGCTTCGCTGGGTGGGAAGTCTGCCGGGCGTCAAGGTAATTCTGAGCGGTATGTCCTCCATGGAGCAGGTGGAGGACAATTTGAACACCTTCCGTGCCTTTAAGCCCTTGTCTGAAAAGGAGCAGGAGACGATTAGTCAGGTGACAGAAACTTTGCGCGGCCGTGTACAGAATGGCTGTACCGGATGCCGGTATTGTATGCCCTGTCCGGCAGGGGTGGATATACCCGGGTGTTTCGGCGCATGGAACACTTACCATATGTACCAGAATTACAATACCGTTGTCTGGAGATGGGAAAATGATCTGGGAGATAAGAAACAGGCTAAAAACTGCGTTAAATGTGGGAAATGTGAGCAGGTATGTCCGCAGAAGCTTTCGATCCGTGAGGACCTTGCAAGGGCGCAGGCCGATTTGGATAAAAAAGAGATGGTTTTATCGTAAAAAGAAGGTCAGTTTCACCCGTTTCTTGCAGGGATATAGTGGAGATACCCTTATGAAAGCAGGGATTCTGATGCCGAATCTCTGAGGGATTTCCATGCGAGGCTGTTATATCAGAGAGTCGTCTGAGAAATATCTACTGGGAGTAGACCAATTATGACAAAATTTCCTATAAAATCAGGTAGAGGAGATTTTGGTCATGGTATATATTTCTTTCAACTTTTATCTATTTGTGGTAATAGCGCTGGTTTATTATATTTGCCCGATGAAAATGCGTTGGTGCATACTGTTGCTGGCAGATATCATGTTTTATCTGTCGGTTTGTAAGTCGGGGCTGTTGATTTTGTTCGCGACAGTGTTTGTAAGCTATGTGGCGGCGCTATCGCTCGAAACGGAAATTTTGAGTCCTATCATCTGATCGTGAGGACAAGTTCACCAGAGGATTTTACCTGATCGTTTGGGGATTTTTTCTGAAATTGGTCATTGCGGATAAGGCGGCAGTTATCCCCCGTTTTGCTGGTGGGATTCCGGCGATCGGACGGATACGGTTCCATTGATGGAAGAATATATGGATAAAATAGTGAAGCTTTGTGAGGAGAAGGTTATTACCTTAATTTTGACCAAATTACCCTATACGGAATGCAACATTGCAAAATATAATACTATCTCGGATTATGCTTCGGAACACGAAATTTCCTATTGGGATTTTAATGAGGAATCCCTGTATTATGGATGCGGATTTGTCAGCGGGGAGGATATGAACGACGACTGGCACACAAACATTTGGGGAGCGAAAAAAGTTTCTACTTACATAGCAGCGCGGCTGTGTGATGAAGGGCATAACCGATATTGACCAATACCTTGACGCCATCAATCAGGGGCATTATACCATATTGAAAGCGAGTTGTCTTGTCCCAGAAGCAGTTTTTTGTATAATAATGACGGATTATTGCCACGGGAAACAGTGGTATCAAAGAGGATACATTATGGAGTATAAGTCAACCGATGAATTGAATCATGAAATCGAAGCGGCAACAGGGAACTCTACGCGAGAGATGGGAGGGACGCCCTGATCTTGTTTGCTATCCATAGGAAAAAGAATATCATGGAAACAAACGAATTGTTGATTGACCATGGGTTTAATGTGCTGGATACCACAAAAGAGTAATGGTGATACCGATACCTCAATCAATATAGATTTTTTTACCTATATGTTATATAATATCGTACAAATAAGTGTTACCGTCAATAAAATAAATAACACGTGAGGTGCAAAGATTGTGGCGAACAGACCAAAGAGATTTAATGCATTGCTTATTGCTGCCGCATTGGTAATTATCGGCTTTGTAACCGTTTTGTATGTAGCACAGCTTAACAAGGCAATCTCGGAAAATATCATCAGCTCAATCAGTGAGATTGCGGAACATGATAAAGCCGCCATTCAGGCATATATTGATATTTGTTGGAATGAACTCTATGGAATTCAGGATCGTTTTGTCAGTTACGGATGTGAAACTATAGAGGATATTGAGATAAGGATGAATCTGGAATGTGCTTCCACAGATTTTACGCATGTTTATATGCTGGCGGAAGACGGAACGGTTTATACCGATAAGTTTGTCACTTATTCCCCGGGCAATGATAATGTGAACCGGAGTCTGGATTTTCTGCCCTACTTTGCAGATGGCAGAGAGCGGATCATCCTGTGGTTTGACGATAAAGAGACAGGCGGATGGCTGACAAAGGAGGGCATCCTTTACGGTATACGCTTAAACAATTATGAGATTGACGGAGTAAAAATGCTTGCCTTGATCGGCATCAGCGATATTTCATCTATTCAGGATAATATGGTGATCGACAGTTTCATTAAAGATGGCAACAGCCGCGGCAGCAGCTTCCTCATTGACAAGGACGGCAACTATATTATCAATGTAAATAAAGAAACCTATCTGAACAAACAGGATAATCTGTACGACCATTTATCTGAATCCTCAGACTGTGAACTGACCAATGAGGAGGTTACACAAAAAATAGACAACCGGGAGACTTTTAGTTTTTACCATACTCATGTTGAAAATGACGAAAGGGAGCTGCTCTATTTCATCCCTCTTACCGAAGACATTGACCTGTACTTTATTATGTCTGTCAGGGATGAAGTCTTTCTGGAGCAGACCAGAACCTTTACCACAATGAGCATGACCATGCTGGCAGTCAGTCTGGTAACGATCGTCAGCATGCTGCTGATCATGATGCGGAATCAATATAAGACCATACAGGCAACGGAAAAGGCAAGGTCACAGAAAGAGTTCCTGTCCAATATGAGCCATGAGATCCGCACGCCGTTAAACGGTCTGATCGGCATGAACCACTTAATTATGGTACATATTGATGATGAGAGCCAGAAACCGCAGATCAAGGAATGGCTGAAAAAGTCCAACAGCACGGCAAACTATCTCCTTTCGCTGGTGAATGATATTCTGGATCTGTCTAAGCTTCAGGCCGGTAAAGTGAGCCTGATTAACGAGCCGCTTCTGTTGACGACGCTCATTGATGAGATTGCCGCGATGCAGGCGGACAATATAAAGAGCCGCGGGGTGGAATTCATTGTGGAAACGGATATTCCGGAACCCTGCGTTGAGGGTGACGCGACGCGCATCAAACAAATATTAATGAATATTGTCGGCAACGCCGCTAAATTCACGCCGGAAGGCAAATATATCAGGCTCTCTGTGAGCCAGCATAAAACGGATGATATGCATGTGACTACTTCATTTCGATGCGAAGATACCGGAATCGGCATTTCTCCGGAATATATCGGCAAGATATTTGACTCTTTCAGTCAAGATCGCAGACGTAATTCAAACGGCATCAAGGGCACCGGTCTTGGCATGACCATCAGCAAGCTCCTTGCTACCGCTATGGGAGGCGATATCACCGTAGAAAGTGAGCTGGATGTGGGGAGTACTTTTACCGTTACGCTTCCCTTTCTTATTGTAAAAGAGATTCCTGAGTACCTGAAAGAGACTGATCAGGAGACGGCAGGCTCGGAAAGCACTCTGACACGGAACAAGGCAGACGGCAGACCGCTGAAGATTCTGGTAGCCGAAGATGTGGATCTGAATGCGGAAATCTTACTGGAAATACTAGCATTGGAGGGCTTCGAGACTGCCCATGCGGGGAATGGCAAAGAGGCGCTGGAAATGTTCCGGGATTCTGCGATTGGTGAATTTGATATTATCCTGATGGATATGCAGATGCCCGTCATGGACGGCTGCACCGCATCCGATGAAATCCGCAGACTTTCCCGGGCCGACGCCGGGTCTGTGCTGATATATGCCTGCACCGCCAATACGTTCCAGGAAGACAGGGACATGGCGCTGAAACATGGGATGAATGACTTTTTAACCAAGCCCATTGATGTAAACATCCTGTTGAAAAAACTAAGAAATATGTAGTTGTTTAGTATAGGTCGAAGAATTCACTTCCAAGCTGCAACGGCGCCTTACAGACAGAGCGTGAGAACAGTAAGCTGCATGAATAAAATAAAAGCCGTTCAATACAGTGTAGAAGCTGTGTTGAGCGGCTTTTCGACATCAGGTGGTACGCTTATAAGTCTGATACAGCAAAATATCCCCTTCTTCTATTATATAGCTGTCCGACGGCAGAATGACAGCGCCCTTTCGTACAACTGCAATCACATCGATTCCAAAGCCCGATTCGATCTGCTGTACCGCCAGATTAAGAAATGGGCTGTCGTTTCCTACGGTAACGCTGACCGTTCCCCGGACGCCGGTGTTTACCTTGCTTTGGTTCTGAAGCTGTGTATACTGTTCCACAAATCCCGCCGAAATGATACCGGTAGGAATTGCCACCGCGCCTACGCCCAGAAAGGATATAAAAATTGCCATGATCCTTCCCAGCACGGTTACCGGATAAATATCACCGTAGCCTACCGTAAGTATGGTGGATATGCTCCACCACATACCGGAGAAGGCATTATTAAAAACATCAGGCTGTATGTCATGCTCCGCACTGTACATACACAGAGAAGAGGCCATCATCAGTACCAGAATGATAAAGACTGATGAAATGATCTGATTTCTCTTTTCGTACAAAACAGACGTAATGACATTAAAAGAATCATAATATGCATTGATCCTGAACAGGTGAAATATTCTGACCACCCTCAGCATTCTGAACACAACAAATCCCGACAGGAAAAAGAAGGGCAGAATGGTACACAGATCCACGATCCCGTCAAAAGAAAGTAAGAAGCGGAGGACCGCCTTGATTCCCTTTTGGTCAGGATAGAGATATTCCGAAGTCCATATCCTCAGAATATATTCTATGCAGAAGATAACAACCGTTACTGCTTCTATGCCCCTGAAGATGGCTGTATATTGATTCAACTGCTCAAAGGTCTCCATAAACAGGATTGCCAGATTCACCAGAATCACCGCAACGATAAAGATATCAAACGCCCTGCTTATGAAATCATTTCTTTTACCAATTTGTATAATATCAAAAATACGTTTTTTTCTTTTTTCATTAATAAGTTTCTGCATATTGATTTTCTGCGGCCTGCTCTTTCTATCGTTCTTCGCATTCTCCCAGAAATGACATAGTTATACTTAGGCGGCGCTCTCTGACGGTTTAGTATAACTTCATGTCTTTTCACCCGAAATTATTCTCTCAACCCACGGAGAATACACGCTCATGTCTTATTATATCATCTAAAGCAGCAGATTCAACCCGGTTTCCTTTTTATAGTAAGGCTTCCCCGGATGTCATATTTATTGCATCACTGCCATCGATATGGCTCACAGGATCAGAAGGGAGCCATTAATGCAGATATGAAAGGTAAGAATTAAGGCAGGTTCATAGAAAAGGCAAAAATGATTTTATCTCTGCCGGTTTTGTGGTAAAATTTTGAGAAAGAGCATAAAGAGTAATACATCATACGAAATAGAGGTTCGTGTCGCAGATAGAAAACAGGCATTAAAAGAAATCAAATCAGGGAGTAGTCCTATGAGAAAAACCATAAAAAACGCAGTGTTTATCTTATTGTTTCTAACCTTAAGCGTTTCTACCGCATTCTTGACATATCTGCACTTTTTCGCCTCAGATGACAAGGATCTTTCGGGGGAGTGGACTGCAAATATAGGCATGACTGAGCAGGCTGCGGTCACAGCCTTTAGCTGGCTTCAGGACATAGAAGGAGTTTCCGTTTCTTATGAGGAGATAGAGTCTTATATGCAAGAGTTGACTGTGCGAGTTAATTTAACTTTTGAGCAGACAGAACGCTTTGCGGGAACCTTCCGATGTAATATTTCACCGGAAAGCTATGAGGCCTGTAATCAGGCTGCCTGTGAGGCGTTTGCCTCGGTGTTTCAGGAACTTATATCGCAGAGGCTTCGCATGACGGACTATGCGGGCAGCACGGACAAGGAAGCGATAGAGGCTCTTGTAACCGAAACTTTCGGGATGTCCACGGTTTCTTATTTGACGGCCTACGGTCCGACATTGCTGCCTTCCCTGGAAGAGTTACAGGCCGGGTATGACGGCAGCGGCACCTATGAAATAACAGATGATATTCTGACCAGACAGTTTAAGGACGGTGGATCTGTAGCCACAAGGGCGGAATACTATATCCGCAAGGATTCTAATCTGATCCTGTCCGGAGAAATTGATTCTGTCTCCGATGGCCTTTTTTCGGATTATCGTCCTATAATATATACCTTAAGACAAACCTCGGATCAATAACTTTCGGAGAAGATAACATGATTCGTAACAGTTTGGCAAATGTGCAGACCTGTCTGACCTGTTAGTACTATCCCTCATTTCTCTTGAAATTGAGCGGGAAGGGAGATTCCATGAAATTAATCCTTCAGAAAATAAGTTCTATTATATTAGCTGTAATTCTGATCTGTTCCATCCTGCCAATAAGTGCAGCCGCAAGCTTCGAAATTCCCGGAACCTGTCAGGTACAGACAGATACCGGCGCTGCATGCACGGTTAAAACCCTGGACTATAGCTATGATTACAACACATATCTCTCCCTGCGGGATATCGCCATGCTCCTTAAGGATACGGACAAATCTTTCTCGCTGGAGATTACGGGAAGTACCGTCTCCCTGAATACGGAAAATGTCTATACGCCGATAGGGGTGGAAAATACCCCTTGGGAAGATGATGATAACCCGGATATTTCCCTGAGACGATATGAATTTAAAGTGAATGAACAAACTGTATTTTACTATACAATGATCATGAAATTACCCTCCGGGGATTACGACTGTTTCATGATGGCAGCGGATCTGGCTATGATTCTGAATGTGAACATTACCGCTCCCGATGCAGGTTTCCTGCAGATTCATACACAGGAGCCTTTTGATGTCTCCCCTGTTTCTTTGGAAGAAGCAGGTTATTTCTACGGAGTCAACGGCGTACTGGTAGGAGATGCCACGTCCGGGGAACTCTATTATCAGTATCAATCCGATATATCTTACCCCATAGCCAGCACTTCCAAGCTCATGACCTGTCTTTTGGCTATGGAAGCCATCTCGGCAGGGCAGATCAGCCCTGAGGAGACGGTCACGATTTCCGAGGCAGTTCAAACGTTGTCCGAATCAGGCGATGGGGTGATCCCTTTAGAAGCCGGAGGACAAATTACGGTGCAGGAGCTTTTGCTGGGAGCCCTTCTGCCTTCCAGTAACGAATGTGCTTTGTGTCTGGCGGAAGCGATTGCCGGTTCGGAGGAAGCCTTCGTCGGGATGATGAATCAGAAAGCGCAGGAGCTGGGACTTTCGCAAACAATCTTTTACAACAGTAACGGTCTGCCTTCTTATACGGAAGATTTCGTTCCGGCGAAGCGTCAGAACAGCATGAGTGCGGAGGATATGTTCCGGCTGGTATCTTATCTTTTGAGCGTTTATCCTCAGATTACGGATATCACTTCGCTGGAGAAAGCTACTTTAGAGTCTCTCGACCTTGAAGTGAGCAATACAAACCCGCTTCTGCGCAATCTGCCTGAGGTCACCGGCTTGAAGACCGGAACCACCAATAAAGCCGGAGCGTGTCTGGTTACATCCTTAACCGCGGATGACGGAACCGGGGAGCATGATCTGGTAGTGATCGTACTGGGCACCGAGGACTCCATAGAGAGAGGGCGAGTTTCGGGATTGTTGGCAAGATATGCGCTGAATGCCTTTTATGCGGGCAGAGAAGACACGGAAAGCGGTACGACAGGACAGACTGTCGGAGAGTTACCAACCAACGCCGAGGCGGCAGTGAATCTAATTATTAGGACGGCAAAGAAAAAGAGATGAAGATATTCTAAGGCTCCATAAGACGCGGACTAAGAAAATCTTCATCTTTTGAAGAAATTACATTGAAGGAAAACCGGAAAGGGAACAGTCATGGACAATCAAATCAGAATAAATCAAAGGCTTTTCAGGATTCTTATCTTCGGGCTTATTATATGCGGCATATACATGGGAAGAGCCGGCCTGACGGTTAGGGCCGCAGAGCAGGCATTTGGCATTGAGGCTAAGATGCTGCCCTCAGATCAGAATGCTTATGAGATCCAACTAACAGTTGAAAATCAGGGGCAGGACTGGGAAGGAACCGTGCGGCTGATGATGAGGCAGGATTACTATGGGAGACTCAATGACTGTGCTTATGATACGGAGCTGTCCCTTCCGCAGGGCAGTACGAAACAGTTTGTGGTGAAGGTACCCAAGGACAGCATAGATCGCACAGACGCGATTGTACAGGTGATTCTTTTGGATAAAAATGCAGATAAGGTGGCGGATAAGGAGCTTGGACGGCTGTTACAGACGGAATCGGATGCTCTGACTATGGGGATTCTGAGTGATGAATATACGTCGCTGACTTATCTGGATATGGGAGGAAATGAATTTAACTATTATGGGAAGAATTACCCGATCAGGTTGGAGGAACTGGATCGGGACAAGCTGACAGATTCACTGGTGGCTTTAGATTTTCTGGTGATCGACAGCTATAACACCGGTGTTCTGTCAGATGGGGCATTAGAAAATATCAGGCAGTGGCGGGATAACGGAGGAATGCTGATCATCGGTACGGGAAGCGGTGCACAGGAAGTTCTGGACGGCTTTGATGATCTGGAAATCCAATGTTCTAAGGTATATGACCCGGGAGCAGGTACATATGATTCCAGAGATTATGTGGATGTATCGCAGCTTCACATGGCGGAACTTACGGATGTGAACGGTAAATATCAAACAACCTATGATATGTCGATCCTGATGTGCTCTGAGGGAGGCGGCGCTGTAGGGATACTGCCCTACTCGCTGTCAGAAGTGGCGAGGCTTAACGCCGCCGGTACTTATGAACAACAGAAAGAATTCGTGGAGAGCATGTTACGGCAGGTCAGCAGTTATGCAAGTGTTCGTCACGGATCGGGTCAATATACTACTTCCGGTTATGACAGTATGTATTTTCTCACAGGAGTCAGCAACTATCTGGGGAACGGTAACAACCGCCTGCAGTTCGGATGGTTGAAAGTGATTGTGATTCTGTATGTGATTTTTGTAGGCCCCGTTCTGTACCTGATCTTACGTTTTGCAAAGAAACGGGATCTCTACTGGATCGCAGTGCCGGTGACGACGCTCGTGGGAATCTTTCTGGTATACTTTGCAGGAAGAGGGTTTGAGGTGGTGAGCACCAATGTATACTCCGTGACGGTAAGGAATCTTACCGGAGGGGGACATGACCGGACATATCTGCGCTGCTATGATGCCGGTCACAAAGAGTGGGAGCTGCGTCTGGCGGAAGGATATGAATATGCGGGGCCTTTGGAGGACAGCAACTATAGAAGCAGTGATGAAAGCTACTTCTACCGAATCCGGAAAGAAGGAGACAGGCTTTTCTTCGGTCTCAATCCGTCTGTCGGCTTTGAAGATGGCTATTTTCAGGCAGGTATTGCAGCGGAGAGGGAACAGGGCAGTATTTACAGCGATCTGTACCAGGATAGAAGGCAGCGTATCAGAGGAATGGTTGCCAATAAAACCACGCAGGATTTCAAATATTTTGCAGTGACCATAGGAGACGATCTGTTTGTCTATAAGGATCTTCCGGCAGGAGCGGAGGTTAAGCTGGAGGATGCGGAAGTGGTATATAATAACGACGGTGGGTACAGCAATGGCGTGGCGGGCTACTGTTACGGTTTTATGCGGGAGGTCCAGAGCGGTGAAATGGCGAAAGACGTGGATATCCTGACCGCTTTGGGTATGGGAGTCTCTGCGACGTATTCCGTGGTAGATCCGGATAGGACGGTAATCATCGGGGTGACTGAGAACTGGGATAAGGTGGTAGACGACCAGTGCAATGAGGTATCTTACGGATGTTTCTATGCGGTTCAATAGAGAAAGGCAAGGGTATCAGTATGCTGTATATTAATGATCTGACAAAAAACTATGGTTCTTTTACGGCGGTGAATCACTTGTCGCTGCATATTCCCGAGGGGGATCTGTTTGGCTTTGTAGGCCCCAACGGCGCGGGGAAAACGACCACAATACGGATCGTCTGCGGGCTGCTTCGGGCAAGCGGCGGTTCGGTAAGAATCGGCGGTACCTCAGCGGCGGTGGGAAGTAAAGTGATGAAAAGAATGATCGGCTATGTACCCGATTTTTTCGGGGTATATGACAATCTGAAGGTGCGGGAATATATGGATATGTACGGCTCCATGTACGGAATGGATTCCCGGGATATTGCCAAACTGACCGACGATCTGCTGGAGCTGGTCAATCTTTCGGATAAAAAGGAAGAGTATGTGGACACGCTCTCCCGCGGGATGAAACAGCGTCTCTGTGTGGCGAGGGCTCTGCTGCACAATCCGAAGCTGCTGATCTTGGACGAGCCGAGCTCAGGGCTTGATCCCAGAGCCAGGGTGGAAATGAAAGAATTACTGAAAAACCTTCACTCCATGGGCAAGACCATTGTGATCAGCTCCCATATTCTTTCGGAGCTTTCGGAGATGTGCAACAGCATCGGGATCATGAACCGCGGACAACTGATTACGGCCGGCAGGATCGAGGATATCATGCAGCAGATATCAGGCGGTAAGAGGATGCACATCCAGGTTGCTTCCGGCATGGAGAGCGCCGTAAGGATTTTGAAGGAGCAGGTGGGCACCCGGATAGAGTCTGTCAGAGAAAATGAGATTATTATGATATTTAACGGTGCGGATGAGGAAATCAGTGCCCTGATCGGGCTTATGATTCAGAATCAGGTTGTTCTTACGGGCTTCTACAGAGAGGAAGGCAGTCTGGAATCCTTGTTCATGCAGTTGACGGGAGGTGGCGCACAGTGAAATTACGATGGAATCCTATTGTGAAAAAAGATCTTCAGGTAACCGCCCGCAGTATGCGTCTAAGCTGGGGACTGTTTGCCTATGAGGCAGTGCTGACAATGACCTTTCTTATGGCATTGTCGATCATACAGCAGTCGAGCAGAAACTTTTACAGCAGCGGTAATGTCTATGGTAAACTGATCTATCTGTTTCCGGTGCTGGCCGTTGCGCAGGTATGTATTGTTGCAATGATCGTACCTGTCATTACAGCATCGTCAATCTCGGGAGAGAAAGAACGGCAGACTTTTGATATTATGTTAACCACATGTATGTCACCCTTTTCCATCGTGGTAGGGAAGGTGATGTCTGCGGTGCTGCGGATCTTGTTTTTTGTGGCAGCCGGAATGCCGATTATGGCGCTGGCTTTTGTGGTGGGAGGTCTGAGCTGGAGTTATTTGTTTTACTTTGTGCTTACCATTGTCCTTCTATCTGTACTTTCGGGCAGTATCGGAATCCTTTGTTCCGCCCTCTGCCGCCGGTCTATAACAGCTGTTATATTATCTTATGCATTCTATTTTGTTATTTACGGATTGACGTTCCTGCCAATGTTAATGAAATTGTTTACGACGCATGCGGAAAACGTGGGTGAATCTATGCTGTTATTGCTGTTCAATCCGATCATATTTTATGAGGAGTTTTTTATGCAGCTTATGACAGGCAATTCGGTTTTCGGACAGAACGGTTCAATGTTTTCAAGGGATGAAGTGGGATTTATAACATATCATTTATCACAGGGCAGGGCATGGGTGTTTGTGTCGGCTGCGTGTATTTTCCTGTTATCGCTTCTGCTTTTAATGGCAGCCGCATGGAAGGTGAATCCTATGCATTCTTCATCGGGCAGGAGACGCAAAGAGAAATAGAAAGTCGTGGGTTTTAGTATGGAGCAGAGAGAATTTCTGAAAATAATACAGGTCTGCCGCCGCAGGATGAATATCGCCGATTTTTTAATAAAATCAGTTTCTGCGCTGAGTATCGGTGCGGGGGCTGGGATCATTCTGCAGGCTGTGGCGTTTTTTGTGCCGCTTTATTATGCTGATCTTTATATGGTGTTGGCGTTTGTTCTGGCCGAGTTGTCGGCGTTTGTGGTGATGCTTGTAAAGCAGACTACTATGGAACAGGCGGCTCTTCGGATGGACGGCTTCGGTTTCGAGGAGCGGATCGTTACGGCTTATGAGCAGCTTGATAGGGAAGGGTTGTTGGTCAGACTTCAGCGGGAGGATGCCATGAAACAGTTGAGGGAGCATGGGGACAGGATTCAGATTCCTCTTATGCCTTCCCTGAAAAGGACTGCGCTGCTTCTTATGCTGCTTATGATTTCGGTGGGACTTTCCCTGATTCCTTCCGCAGCAAAAGACCGTGCCGGAGAACTGCACAGCATAAGGGAAGAGGCGCGGGAGAAAGAGGATGAACTGGAAGAGTTCATAGAGGCACTGGAACAGTTGGAACAAGAAGAATTGACCGAGGAGCAGCAGGAGATGCTGCAAGAGATGGCGGAGAGCCTTGAATCCTCACTTTCAGAGTATCAGCAGGCGGTTTCAGAGGAGATGCTGGCGGCGGCATCCCGGAAGCTGGAGTATAAATACGAAAATATGAGCAGTCAATTGTCTGATCTCATACAGGAACTGCAAGATGGCGCGGGAGTTTCGATTGCTTCGGCGGACGCTATGGAGGAATTGGCTGATCAGCTTAAGAAGATGCGTGATGAGAGGCTTGCACGAGGCGATGGGTCGGGAACAGGACAGGGAGGTTCAAAGGGAAATGACCAGACGGGTCAAAATGGCGGCGACGGTGACGGGAACGGTCAAAACGGAGAAGGCACCAGTAACGGACAAGGTGGAGAAGGCGACGGTAACGGTCAAGGCGGAGATGGAAACGGTAACGGACAAAACGGACAAAACGGACAGAGCGGTGACGGTAACGGAAATGGGCAGAACGGGCAAGGCGAAGGCGGCAGTTCCGGAAGCGGCAGAGGAGATGGCAGCAGCAGTACGCCCCACGATTATGTCAGTGTTCCCAATGCTGTTGCAGACAGCGGGAATCTCACGGGAAATGTGGGAAGCCATGAGACATCCGAGTTTTTCCGCGCCCAGAACGGGTTGAACTGGGAAGGGGAGCATACATCCTATGAGGCGGTGATTGGGAGTTATGAGCAGAATGCTTATGAGGGGATTGCGGCGGAACGGTATCCTAGCGGGATGGAGGATATTATAAAGGAGTATTTTGCGAGTTTTAATAACTAGAGTAATGTCATTGTGTCAAACCGGACGCGCCTGACATTATGTATTAGTCCTAAGAACGCGCTTTCGCTCGGTTCCAAACGCAACGGTACTAAGCTCGTGGAAAACCTCGCTAAGTGCCGGCGTTTTCCAACGGTCCTTAGGACTAACACATAATATCAGACGCTGTGCGTTGGCATAATTTTATTCACTTAATGAACTTGATTGTTTAGAATCTATGAATATGGAGGCAATATGGATATGGCTGAGTTGGATAGGAGCAGATTTAATGATCCGGCATATATGGCGCAGAGGATAGCTGCATGTGAAAGAGAGATACGGAAGGGAATTATCGGGCAGGGTGAGGTTATCAGGCAGGTTATACTGGCGATGCTTACAGGCGGCAATGTGCTTTTAGAGGGTATGCCGGGATTGGGGAAGACCAGGCTGGTCAGTACTATTGGTAAGGTGTTTGATTTGTCCTTTAAGAGGATTCAGTTTACGCCGGACTTGATGCCAAGCGATGTGACGGGTACGAACATTATTATTAAGAATGAACAGGGCAGTTCCTTCTCCTTTGAGCGGGGACCGGTTTTTGCGAATCTGATTCTGGCGGATGAGATCAACCGTGCCACGCCAAAAACGCAGTCGGCGCTGTTGGAGGCGATGCAGGAGCATACGGTGACTGTGGGCAATGTCAGCCATGTGCTTGATGAACCTTTCTTTGTGCTGGCAACCCAGAATCCCATAGAAAGTGAGGGGACTTATCCGTTGCCGGAGGCGCAGCTGGACCGCTTCATGTTCAAGGTACTTGTACGGTTTCCTGGCAGGGAAGAGTTAAAGGGGATCGTTGCACTCACGGAAGGAAGCAGGGAGCCTGTTATTGAAAAGCAGATGGACGGTGAGGGGCTTCTGGCGGCAAGAGCCTTGGTCAATCAGATTCCGATTGCGGATGCGGTGATGGATTATCTGCTGGAGATCGTCATGGAGACTCATGTTCCTAATCCCCATATCAGAGAGGGAGCAAGTCCCAGAGCGGCACAGGCGCTGATCCGCGCCGCAAGGGCGAAGGCGTTTTTAGAGGGGCGATTTAATGTTTCTTTTCAGGATGTGCAGGCGGTCGCATATCCTGTTCTCAGACATCGGATCATTCCTGGTTTTGAAGCTATCAGTGCGGGCATTACCGAGGATGATATCATCATAAGGATTCTAAATAGAAAAGTAACATAAAATCAGGTCTGCGCACTTGCTGCGCTGACCGTGGACGCGCCATGCAGTTTACTGCATGTGTGCATAATATCGAAGCGCCCATTTTAATTTATGGTGGTGTCAAAAATGTGACAAGGGTGTTTCGATACAAAACGGCTTTGACCGGCAGATAGGAGGAAGGAGCTGGCATGCAATAAACTGACATGGCAGAACCTGATGGGTAATTATGATGTTGGACGCTGTATTTTTTGACAGGCTGTCAAGACTCCGGCTTACCATGGGACACAGAACTTCCATGAATCTGACCGGGAACCGCAAATCTATACAGAAGGGCTCCTCCATGGAATTTTCGGATTTCAGGGAGTATATGCCGGGAGACGATATACGCCGCATTGACTGGAATGCCTATGGGCGTCTGGACAGGCTTTATGTGAAGGAATACATGGAGGAAAAGGAAGCGGTTATTTCGATTCTGATCGATACCAGCGCCTCCATGAATTACGGAGCGAAGACGAAGAGTGAGCTTGCCTGTATGCTGGCGGCGGCTTTTTCTTATATGGGACTGAATAACATGGACCGTGTCATGCTCTATG
>JAAUZY010000052.1 GCA_014804355.1 Lachnospiraceae bacterium | reverse complement strand
CAAAAAAGACCGTTTTACATTATACCATCATACCCAATCTTTGGCAAGGTCTTTTTTCTTATTTATCACGCCAGATAATTCTGCCTTTGGATAAGTCATAGGGTGACAGCTCCAGTGTTACTTTGTCACCGGGCAGAATACGGATAAAATTCTGGCGGAGTTTACCGCTTATGTGCGCTAACACCACATGTCCGTTCTCCAGTTCAACCTGAAACATGGTGTTCGGCAGCTTCTCAATGACTGTTCCCTCAATTTCGATTACATCAGCTTTTGACATTTGCTTCCTCCTGATATTGTTTGATCACTTTCTTGATTTCCAAATCCTTATAACCGTCCGCCGGTCTTATCAGCTGTTTCTTCTTAATAATCTGAATATGTTTCCTGTTTTTCTTCTTCGGTCTGTCCACGGTTCTGTTTCGGCCGTCGGCTAAATATACATATTCGTCGTCTTCATCTATTATGACATATATGGTTTTCTGATCGTGCCCCGCTTTAGAGCTCGCAAGCATTCCTGTCATATTCTACTCCGTTTCCGCACATCACGATGGTTAAATAAGAGGGTGCAGACACAACTCCTTCTCATTTCCTGATTCTGTCACAGCGTCAGGATCTCCGGTTCGCCTTCCGTGATCAACACCGTGTTTTCGTAATGTGCCGATAGGGAATGATCCGCCGAGACTACCGTCCAGCCGTCATCCAGCCACTCCACATCCTCTATCCCCATATTGATCATCGGTTCAATCGCCAGTGTCATGCCCGGCCGCAGTTTCGGTCCTCTTCTTCTCAGTGCAAAGTTCGGAATCTGCGGCGGCTCGTGCAGGCTTGTGCCTATGCCGTGTCCCACCAGATCTCTGACGATACCGTAACCGTGCGGCTTCACATATGCAGCGATGGCATTGGAAATGTCATGGAGATGATTGCCCGCCTTCGCCATCTTGATCCCCTCAAAGAAACTCTGTCTGGTCACGTCAATCAATTTCTGCGCCTCAGCGCTAATCTGCCCTACCGCATGGGTTCTGGCCGCGTCGGAATGATACCCCCGATAGATCAGTCCCGTATCCAGACTGACAATATCGCCTTCCTGAATGATATGATCTTCTCTCGGAATACCATGCACCACTTCCTCATTCACAGAAACACACACGGAAGCCGGATACCCCTGATAGTGCAGGAAATTCGGTGTACATCCGTAACTGCGGATGAGCTCCTCACACACTCTGTCAATTTCCTTCGTGGATATCCCCGGCCTGATCACCTTCGCCAGTTCATTATGAACCAGACCAAGCAGCCTGCACGATTCCCGCATCAACTCAATTTCTCCGGGCGATTTAATCGTTATTGCCATCCTGTATCCTCTCCCACAGCGCTTCTCACACGTCAATTTCTCTTTTGTATATTTTATGACAGGACTGTCACAATGGCCTCAAACACATCGTTCATATCCAGCGTGCCGTCTACTGTCTGTAATACGCCCTTCTTGCTGTAGAACTCAATTAACGGCTGCGTCTGCTCATGATATACATTCAGGCGATTCTGCACCGTCTCCGGTTTATCATCGTCACGCAGCACCAGCTCCTGTCCGCAGCTGTCACAGATTCCTTCCGTTTTAGGCGGTACATGCTCAATATGGTATGTGGCTCCGCATGAAAGGCATGCGCGTCTGCCGCCCATTCTTCTTACAATATTTTCATCCGGCACATCCACGTTAATTGCATAGTCAATCTTATCACCCAGCTGACTAAGCGCCTTATCCAGTACCTCCGCCTGCGGAATGGTCCTCGGAAAACCGTCCAGCACATAGCCGTTCTTGCAATCTTCCTTCGCCACTCTGTCGAGCAGGATCTTGACCGTCAGCTCATCCGGAACGAGCAAGCCCTGATCCATGTACTGTTTCGCTTCCATGCCAAGCTGCGTACCGTTCTTGATATTTGCCCTGAAAATATCACCCGTGGATACATGCGGAATTTCATATTTCTCCGCGATCATTTTCGCCTGTGTTCCCTTACCTGCGCCGGGTGCGCCCAACATAATTATCTTCATAACTGATACCCACGCCTTTCTTATAACCTGCGGATTTGCAGCCGCAGGGCACAAATTTGCGATTGAAAAATCTTTATTCTTCAATGAAACGTAAGGGACGCCTCGGTTGCCCTGCTCGTCCCCATCATTTCCATATAAATTAATCGTTTAAAAATCCCTTATAATTACGAACCAGCATCTGTGATTCTATCTGCTTGATCGTCTCTAGAACGACACTCACGATAATGATCAGGCTTGTTCCGCTGAAGGATACGCTTGCCCCGAATACTCCGTTGAAGAAATACGGCACAACGCATACGATCGTAAGTCCCACCGCGCCGATGAAAATAATATAGGTAAGCACCTTATTCAGATAATCGCTGGTAGGCTTGCCCGGTCTGATACCCGGAATAAATCCGCCCTGCTTCTTCATGTTCTCCGCAATCTCTAATGGATTGAACGTAATGGATGTGTAGAAGTACGCGAAGAAGATAACCAGTGCAATATATACCAGCAGTCCGATGGAATACACAAGCTGTTTCGGATTGCACCAATAATTGGAGTTTACACCTTTCAGAATCTCAGCCCACACACCCGTGCCGGTAATACCGAAAAACGAACAAACGATTACCGGGAGCTGCATCAGGGAAGAGGCAAAGATTACCGGAATAACACCTGAGGTATTCACCTTTAACGGCAGGCTTGTCATCTGACCGCCAACCATCTTCCTGCCCTGTACCTTCTTGGCATACTGTACGGGAATCTTACGAACACCGTCATTTAAAATAATAACGAGTACTACCATCAATATAATGATTGCAATGATAATGATCGCCGCCACAGCACCCTTTGCAATGGATTTACCGATCACGAATTGCTCAAATAACTGCGTGATATCCTGCGGTATACGTGACAGGATATTGATCGTTAACACGATGGAAATACCGTTGCCTACACCACTCTCCGTAATCCGCTCTCCGATCCACATAAGAAACGCACTGCCGGCTGTCAATGCCACAATAACCGTAATCACATTAATGACATTATATGTCTGCAGCAGCCCCTGACGTCCGAAGCCGATCGCCATAGCGCTGGATTCAATAAGCGCAAGCGCTACTGTCACATATCTCGTGATGGAAGCAATTTTCTTCCTGCCGTCGGCACCGTCACGCTGCATCTCTTCCAGTTTCGGAATCGCTATCGTCATAAGCTGCATAATAATGGACGATGTAATATACGGTGTAATATTAAGCGCCAGAACAGACATGTTCAGGAACGAACCTCCCGTAAAAGCATCGAAGAAGTTGAAAGCGTCTCCGGTCTGCTGTGAAAACCAGTCCGCAAAGAAGCTTCTGTTGATGCCCGGAACGGGGAGCTGTGATCCGAAACGGATCACAACCAACATCATAAATGTAAAGAAAAGTTTCTTTCTTATTTCTTTGATTTTAAACGCATTCTTTAAGGTTGTAAGCATTAAATCACCTCTGCTGTTCCACCAAGTGCCTCGATCTTTTCTTTCGCGGATGCGCTGAAAGCATTCACTTTCACATCGAGTTTCTTAGTAAGTTCTCCGTTTCCAAGAATCTTAACCCCATCGCGAGGATTCTTGATGATCCCTTTCTCAAGCAGTACATCCACGTCAACTGTCGCGCCGTTATCGAATACTTCAAGCGCACTTAAGTTGATCGCCACGATATCCTTAGAATTCCTGTTGGTAAAACCTCTCTTAGGAATACGTCTGTATAACGGCATCTGACCGCCTTCGAATCCGATTCTGGGTGCTCCTGAACGAGCTTTCTGTCCCTTATGACCCTTACCGGCTGTCTTACCGTTGCCTGAACCGTGTCCACGACCTCTTCTAAAATTATCACTGTGTACTGACCCGGGCGCGGGTCTTAAATTTGATAATTCCATTCTGACACCTCCCTTTTATGCTTCTTCTACTTTAACCATATGTCTTACTTTCTGAATCTGACCTCTGGTTGATGCATTATCAGGCAGTTCCACTGTCTGATGAAGTTTTCTGAGACCCATAGCTTCAACCGTAGCTCTGTTCTTCGGAACTTGACCAATGGTAGATTTAATTAAAGTAATCTTTAATGTTTTAGCTGCTTCTTTCTTTGCTGCCATCTTCTTTTCCTCCTAAATATTCTGACCGATCAACTACCTTCGGTAACTTAAGCGCGAATCTCTTCTACGGATTTACCGCGGTTCTTAGCTACTTCTTCAGGAGTCTTTAACTGGCTTAAGCCCGCGATCGTAGCAAGTACGACATTCTGCTTATTGTTGGAGCCTAAAGATTTCGTACGGATATTCTTGATACCTGCAAGTTCACATACAACACGGGCAGGACCTCCTGCGATAATACCGGTACCTTCCGGAGCTCTCTTAAGGAGTACGGAAGCAGAACCGAATTTGCCGATAAAATCGTGTGTGATACTGCTGTTATCATCAAGTGCAACAGAAACTAAGTTCTTGATCGCATCTTCTTTACCTTTGCGAATTGCTTCAGGGATTTCAGTTGCTTTGCCTAAGCCTGCACCAACATGACCATTGCTGTCACCGACTACTACAAGAGCCGTGAAACGCATGTTACGACCACCTTTAACAACCTTAGTAACACGTTTGATCGTTACTACTTTTTCAGTCAATTCTAACTGACTTACATCAATGATTGTACGTCTCATGTGATTTCCTTCTCCCTTCCTAGAATTCTAAGCCAGCTTCTCTGGCTGCCTCAGCTAATGCTGCAATCTTACCCTGATATATAAAGCCGCCTCTGTCAAAGACAACAGTCTTAATACCTTTTTCAATTGCTCTCTTAGCGATTACTGTTCCTAAATATGCTGCTGCATCAACGTTATTGGTTTTCTCCAGTTCAGACTTTACAGACTTCTCGAGAGTAGACGCCGAAACTAAAGTATTTCCAACTGTATCGTCAATAATTTGAGCATACATATGATTATTACTTCTGAACACAGAAAGACGCGGTCTCTCAGCGGTGCCGCTGAAACGGTTACGCAGTCTGTTGTGTTTTTTTACACGAACTTTTTGTCTTGATTCCTTACTAACCATCTTCATACTCTCCTTATCTGTTATTTCTTACCAGTCTTACCAACTTTACGTCTAATTGTCTCATCAGCATACTTGATACCCTTGCCTTTATAAGGCTCCGGTCTTCTCTTGTCTCTGATCTCAGCCGCAAATTGACCAACTTTTTCTTTATCAATACCTTTGACGATGATTACGTTCTGTCCTTCCATGACAGTCTCGATACCTTCGGGATCTGTCATTTCCACCGGATGAGAGTAACCCAGGTTAAGTGTCAGAGTCTTGCCTGATTTGGACGCTCTGTAACCTACACCGTTTACTTCCAGCTTCTTCTCGTATCCTTCCGTTACACCGACAACCATATTGTGGATCAGTGTTCTTGTCAGACCGTGGAAAGATTTCATCTTCTTTAAATCATTGGGTCTGGATACTACAACCTGATCGCCTTCTACTTTGATTTCCATTTCTGCTGGAAGCACTCTCTCAAGTGTTCCCTTAGGACCTTTTACAGTCACTTTATTATTTTCTGCTACCTCAACGGTTACACCCGCGGGAATAGCGATTGGCATTCTTCCTATACGTGACATGCCCGTACCTCCTGTTTTAATTGTGTTAGAAGTTTATTTATTCTTACTATAAAGTAAACCATCTCAATGGGAAGAATGTAAGCGCAAGCGACATTCTTCCGGACGAAACATAGTATTTCTTAGGCGGCGTATTTCGGCGCCTTAGAAATTCTTTTCGTCCACTACCAGACGAAGGCTAACACTTCGCCGCCTACCTGCAGCTCTCTTGCCTTCTTATCCGTTACAACTCCCTGATTGGTAGAGATGATTGCAACGCCCAGACCTCCGAGAACTCTCGGCAGATCCTCTTTGCCGGCATATACACGAAGACCCGGTTTGGAGATTCTCTTGATTCCGGAAATGATCTTGTCATTCTTATCCTCGCCGTACTTCAATGTGATATGAATGGTCTTGAAACTGCCGTTATCGATCAAATCGAATTTTCTAATATATCCTTCATCCAAAAGAATCTGCGCGATAGCTAATTTCATCTTAGATGAGGGTACATCTACTGTATCATGTTTTGCAGTATTTGCATTACGGATTCTTGTAAGCATATCTGCAATAGGGTCGCTCATTGTCATGATTTTTCCTCCTTAAATTATTGATCCGCTTATTTCTAGTCATTTATCATACATCCCGCTCTCGGAAGAACAACACCTTCATGCCATTTCATCCTTCCGCCAACACACCGGAAGAATGAAAGCGTCAGCGACATTCTTCCCAACAAAGCTATAGTGTTTCTTAGGCGGCGTATTTTGACGCCTTAGAAACTCTCTTTGTTGACTACCAGCTTGCTTTCTTAACGCCGGGGATCTGACCTTTATATGCTAATTCACGGAAGCAAATTCTGCAAATTCCGTATTTTCTTAAATAAGCATGTGGACGACCACAGATTTTGCAACGATTGTATTCTCTAACGGAGAATTTCGGTTTACGCTGCTGTTTGATCTTCATTGCTGTCTTAGCCATGAATTTACCTCCTTCTATTTAGCGAATGGCATGTTAAATAATCTCAACAACTCACGAGCTTCCTCATCCGTCTTCGCGGTGGTGACGATGATAACGTCCATACCTCTGACCTTATCTACCTTATCATACTCGATCTCCGGGAAGATGATCTGCTCCTTGATACCCAGTGCATAATTGCCTCTGCCGTCAAAGGAGTTGGGATTAACACCTCTGAAGTCACGTACACGGGGAAGTGCAAGGTTTACGAGGCGATCCAGAAACTCATACATCTTATCGCCGCGGAGTGTCGTCTTACATCCGATTGCCTGACCTTCTCTGATCTTAAAGTTAGCAACAGAGTTCTTAGCCTTCGTTACGACTGCCTTCTGTCCGGTGATCGTTTCCATATCACTCACAGCCGCTTCCAGCACCTTAGCGTTTTCCTTCGCTTCACCGACGCCCATGTTGATTACGATCTTGTCAAGTTTCGGAACTTCCATAACATTTTTATATCCAAACTTTTTGACCATAGCATCTACGATCTCGTTCTTATACATCTCTTTCAGTCTACTACTCAACGTTTTAGACCTCCTTTCTTAGAATTAGTCAATGATGTCACCTGTGGATTTCGCATAACGGACCTTCTTATCATTCTCGAACTTGAAGCCGATCCTTGTTGCTTTACCCTTGTGTACATACATTACATTGGAAGCGTTGATAGGTGCTTCCTTCTGAACAATGCCGCCGTTCTGATTAGCTGCCGAAGGTTTCTCATGTTTTGTGATCATGTTGATTCCCTCAACCAGAACCTTATTGTTCTTTCTGTCTACGGATATAACTTTGCCTTCTTTGTCTTTGTCTTTACCGGCAATTACCTTAACGGTATCACCTTTTTTAATCTTAAATGTTGACATACCGGCACCTCCTATAATACTTCCGGAGCCAGTGAAACAATTTTCATAAACTGTTTATCACGAAGCTCTCTCGCTACTGGTCCAAAAATACGGGTTCCTCTCGGAGTCTTATCCTCCTTGATGATAACAGCAGCATTCTCGTCAAATCTGATATAAGATCCGTCTTTACGACGAGCGCCTTTTACACTACGAACAACTACAGCCTTGACAACATCGCCTTTTTTTACAACGCCGCCTGGTGTTGCATCTTTGACCGTAGCAACGATGATATCACCGATACGTGCATATCTTCTTGTAGAACCGCCCACAACTCTGATGCACAGAAGCTCTTTTGCACCGGTATTGTCAGCGACCTTAAGTCTGCTTTCCTGTTGAATCATGCTGATTTCTCCTTCTTTCCATAATCAAATAAACTATTTTGCTTTCTCGACAATCTCAACAAGTCTCCATCTCTTATCCTTGGATAAAGGTCTGGTCTCCATTACCTTAACTGTATCACCGATGTTGCACTCATTGTTCTCATCATGTGCTTTCAATTTATAGGTCTTCTTTACAATTTTCTTGTAAAGCGGATGTTTAACATGGTCTTCGATTGCTACCACGATCGTCTTATCCATCTTGTTACTGGTTACCTTGCCAGTACGTGTCTTTCTTAAATTTCTGTCCACGATTGAGTCTCCTTTCCTTTGATTTCAGCAAGCTGAAAATGATTTCAGTAAACTGAAATCCGCAAGAATTGCTTTGCAATTCTTACAGCGTTGCTTCCTAATTTACTGTTTTTGCCTTCTCAGTGATCACGGTCTGTATTCTGGCGATGTTTCTTCTTACATCTTTGATTCTTGCCGTGTTATCCAACTGATTGGTTGCATTCTGGAATCTCAAATTGAAAAGTTCTTTCTTCGCATCAACCAATTCCTGCGCTAATTCTGCATCTGATTTGCTCTTTAAATCTTCTACAAATTTATTAGTTTTCATTCGATACACCGCCTTCCAAATCCGCTTTAGAAACGATCTTACATTTGCATGGAAGCTTATGTGTTGCAAGACGTAACGCTTCTTTAGCTACATCCTCAGCTACTCCCGCAATCTCGAACATAACACGTCCGGGTTTTACAACTGCAACCCAGTATTCCAGAGTACCTTTACCGGAGCCCATACGTGTCTCAGCAGGTTTCGCTGTTACAGGTTTATCAGGGAATATTTTGATCCAGACTTTACCGCCACGCTTAATATGACGAGTCATAGCAATACGGGCTGCCTCGATCTGGTTGGACTTAATCCAACAGGGCTCTAATGCTACAATACCGTACTCACCGTAGGTGATCGTGTTGCCACGGGTAGCCTTTCCGCTCATAGAGCCGCGAAACTGTTTACGACGTTTTACTCTTTTAGGCATTAACATTATTTATCGCTCCCTTCCACATTAGATTTAGTCGGAAGTACCTCTCCTTTATAGATCCATACTTTGACACCGAGCTTACCGTATGTCGTATCGGCCTCTGCAAAACCGTAGTCAATATCTGCTCTCAAAGTCTGAAGCGGGATAGTACCCTCGCTGTAGAACTCTGTACGAGCGATATCTGCGCCGCCCAGACGTCCGGATACAGCAGTCTTGATGCCTTCTGCTCCTGCTTTCATGGTTCTGCCCATGCAGGACTTCATGGCACGTCTGAAAGATACACGATTCTCAAGCTGCTGTGCGATATTCTCCGCAACAAGCTGTGCATCTTTATCAGGTCTCTTAATCTCTTTGATATCTACGAAAACTTTCTTACTTGTCAGCTTGGAAAGTTCTTTCTTGGTTACTTCGATCTCAGCACCGCCTTTACCGATCACAACACCCGGTTTTGCAGTGTAGATGATTACTTTCACTCTGTCGGATGCTCTTTCGATCTCGATCTTAGAAATACCGGCACTGTATAATTTCTTCTTCAAGTATTCTCTGATGTTGTAGTCTTCTACTAAGAAATCAGAAAACTCTGCATCAGCATACCACTTAGAATCCCAATCTTTAATGATACCGACTCTGAGGCCGTGTGGATTAACTTTCTGTCCCATGTTGTTCTCCTTCCTATATGATCCTATCTCTCATCAAGCACGATTGTAATGTGGCTCATTCTCTTCTCGATCCTGTAAGCTCTGCCCTGTGCTCTCGGTCTTACTCTCTTCATGGTCGGCCCTTTGTTTGCATAGCACTCTGCAATGTAAAGGTTCTCCGCATTCATGCCGTTGTTATTCTCTGCGTTAGCGATTGCAGACTCTAACAGCTTCTTAATGATGCTTGATGCGTATCTCGGATTATATTCCAGAATGGCAAGCGCTTCCTCCACATTCTTTCCTCTGATGGCATCCAATACGAAACACGCTTTCTGAACAGACACTCTGGCGTAAGATAACTTAGCGGAGGGTCTTGTGTCTTTATTCGCGTTTCTCTCTCTCTTTATCTGGGATCTATGTCCTTTAGCCATAGATTTATGCCTCCTTTCAAATTAGCGGACTTTAGACTTTCTCTCGTCCTTGTCGTGTCCTCTATAAGTTCTGGTCGCTACGAACTCGCCGAGTTTGTGACCAACCATATCCTCTGTAACATATACCGGTACGTGCTTTCTTCCGTCATGAACAGCGAATGTGTGTCCCACGAAGGAAGGGAAGATCGTAGAGCGGCGGGACCAGGTCTTAATAACCTGCTTCTGTCCTGACGCGTTCATAGCATCTACTTTCTTCAATAAGCTCGCATCTGCAAACGGTCCTTTTTTCAGTGATCTTGCCATGATATCTCCTCCTATTTGATTGCTCTGCCGTCTCTTCTTCTTACGATCAGCTTGTTGGACGCTTTCTTCTTCTTACGTGTCTTCAAGCCGAGTGCCGGTTTACCCCAAGGTGTGCACGGACCGGGACGACCGATCGGTGCTCTTCCTTCACCACCACCGTGCGGATGGTCATTCGGGTTCATAACGGAACCGCGGACTGTAGGACGGATACCCATGTGGCGCTTACGTCCTGCTTTACCGATCTTGATCAGGTTGTGGTCTACGTTGCCGACTGTGCCGACTGTTGCGCGGCATACGATCGGAACCATTCTCATTTCGCCGGAGGGAAGTCTCAGTGTCGCATACTTGCCTTCCTTAGCCATAAGCTGTGCGCTGTTACCAGCAGAACGAACCATCTGTCCGCCCTTGCCGGGATATAATTCAATGTTGTGAACCAGTGTACCTACGGGGATTGCAGATAACGGTAAGCAGTTACCTACTCTGACTTCCGCCTCAGGACCGTTCATAACTTTCATGCCGTCTGTCAAGCCTTCCGGTGCGAGGATATATGCTTTCTCACCATCCTCATAACAGATCAGTGCGATGTTTGCCGTTCTGTTGGGATCGTACTCGATGCCGATTACCTTAGCGGCAATACCGTCTTTATTTCTCTTGAAATCAATGTTTCTGTATAATCTTCTGCTTCCGCCGCCGTGATGTCTCACTGTGATCTTACCCTGATTGTTACGTCCGGCATTCTTCTTAAGAGAAGTACATAACGCTTTCTCCGGAGTCTTCTTGGTAATCTCTGAGAAATCAGAACCGGTCATATTACGTCTGGAAGGTGTATATGGGTTATATGTCTTAATTCCCATGATCTTATCTCCTTTTCTATGATATAAAAATTAGAGTCCTGCAAAGATCTCGATATCCTTGCTGTCCTGTGTCAACTGTACGATCGCTTTCTTGGTCTTGGCTGTCTTGCCGTATACCATGCCGCGTCTCTTGGTCTTGCCGTCCATGTTCATCGTGTTGACCTTAGCTACCTTTGTTCCTTCAAACATCTTCTCAACAGCTTCTTTGATCTGCGTCTTGTTGGCTTCGGGATGAACTAAGAAAGTATATTTCTTCTCGCTCATGCCTGCCATGCTCTTCTCTGTGATAACCGGTTTGAGGATTACATCATAATATTGGATTGCTGCCATTATGCATACACCTCCTCGATCTTTGCTACGGCATCCTTAGTGAGTACTAAAGTGTCGCCCTTCAAGATATCATATACGTTGATATTTTCTGCTACTGCTGTAGATACTGTAGGAAGATTTCTTGCGGAAAGGATCACGTTCTTATCCTGCTCGCCGATCACTACCATTGCCTTCTCTACCTTAAGGTTATCCATAACCTCTTTAAACTTCTTTGTCTTGATCTCATCAAGCTTAAGCTCGTCTAAAACGATCAGCTTGTTGTCCTGCACTCTGCTGGTCAGTACAGACTTAAGAGCCGCCTGTTTCTCTTTCTTATTTAACTTGAAAGAGTAATCTCTCGGAACGGGTGCGAATACAACACCGCCGCCCTTCCACTGGGGAGCTCTCGTGGAACCCTGTCTTGCATGTCCTGTTCCCTTCTGTCTCCAGGGCTTTCTGCCGCCGCCGGACACTTCGGAACGAGTCTTTGCTTTCTGTGTTCCCTGACGTTTATTGGCAAGTGTCTGGACAACCGCCATGTGTACTAAGTGCTCATTGATCTCGACACCGAATACCGCATCGTTTAAGTCCATCTTGCCGACTTCTTTACCTTCCATATTATAAACAGATACGTTTGCCATCTGAATGGTCCTCCTTTCATCTGTGACTCAGGTCACTATTTCACATCCACCTTAGTTGTCTCTTTAATGGTTACCAAGGCTTTTCTCGGTCCGGGTACAGCGCCCTTAACAAGAATCAGATTCTTATCTGCGTCAACCCTTACGATCGTAAGATTCTGAACCGTTACCCTTACACAGCCCATGTGTCCCGGCATGCCTTTTCCTTTGAACACCTTACTCGGTGAGGAACATGCACCATTGGAACCCTGATGGCGATGGAATTTGGAACCGTGAGTCATAGGTCCTCTGTGCTGACCATGTCTCTTGATCGCGCCCTGGAACCCCTTACCTTTAGAGATCGCAGTTGCGTCGATATGATCACCCACTTCAAAGATATCTGCTTTGATCTCGCTTCCGAGTGTGTACTCTTCCGCATTCTCAAGCTTAAGCTCTCTTACAAATCTCTTGCTCGATACGCCCGCCTTATCAAAGTGACCTTTCAGTGCCTTATTGACACCGTGTCTGTGGATTACTTCTTTCTTACCGCCTTTGTCCTTGTTGACAATTCTGTCTTTCTTATCTACAAAACCAACCTGTACTGCACTGTAACCGTCATTCTCTTTTGTTTTGATCTGTGTTACTGCGCAAGGTCCTGCCTGAAGTACGGTAACAGGTGTTAATGTTCCGTCTTCGCTGAAGATTTGAGTCATTCCGACTTTTGTTGCTAAGATAGCTTTCTTCATTCCTTCTTACCTCCTGTTGTTCTACAGCGGACCCCATGGGGGTCGTCCTAGTAGGGGTCTTATTTGTTTTTCATCTTGATGTCGATGTACACACCTGCAGGCATCTCTAATCTCTGCAGCGCATCCACCGTCTTAGGTGTCGGTGTGATGATGTCGATGAGTCTCTTGTGGGTTCTCTGCTCGAACTGCTCTCTGGAGTCCTTATACTTGTGAACCGCTCTAAGAATCGTAACTACTTCCTTCTTAGTCGGAAGCGGTACAGGTCCGCTCACCTGAGATCCATTCTTCTTCACTGTTTCGATGATTTTTTTTGCAGATGCATCAACTAACTGATGATCATAAGCCTTTAATGTAATTCTCATTACTTGACTTGCCATAAAAAAAGTCGCCTCCTTTTCGCACTTTTACTTCTTAAGTACGACAAGCGGTGACTGTACACTCTCCCGTGTGTGTCCTATAATAAAAAGGCACTAACCACGTTGTTTCCGGTTATACCGGACATTTTTGCCTGTACAGTGACTTGTCGTCAGTTTCCTAACTTGACATTCGCTCCACGGAAAACCTGCCACATAGGGCAGCAACCTCACGCTTCATAGCTATCATGCCACAGCAATGACTAGTATACATGATGTTTTTTTAGGATGCAAGTATTTTTTTCAGAAAATATGAAAATTTGGGAAAGTGTAAAGCTTATTCACGGCCCGGCTTGTAAAAGTCCTGTGGATTTCGCAGATAAAATATGCTATCCTTAATTCATTATGATTTATATAAGGAAGAGAAAGGATATACAAAATGTGGATTGCAGGCGACTGGAAAGACTATGAAGTGATAGACACCTCAAACGGAGAGAAGCTGGAACGCTGGGGAGATTATATTCTCGTGCGTCCCGACCCTCAGGTCATATGGGATACGGAGCGTACGGACAAGCGCTGGAGGCATATGAACGGGCACTACCACCGAAGTTCCAAGGGCGGCGGCGAATGGGAGTTCTTTGATCTGCCGCAGGAATGGAACATACATTACAGGGATCTCACTTTCCGGCTGAAGCCCTTCAGCTTTAAACACACGGGACTTTTTCCCGAACAGGCTGTCAACTGGGATTGGTTTTCTTCTATTATAAAGGGTGCCTGCAGACCGGTGAAAGTATTGAATCTGTTCGCATACACCGGAGGTGCTACCCTTGCCGCCGCTAAAGCCGGAGCAGCCGTCACGCATGTGGATGCCTCCAAAGGCATGGTCTTATGGGCGAAGGAGAACGCCGCAGCATCCGGTCTTGCCGATGCGCCGATCCGCTGGCTGGTAGACGACTGCGTGAAATTCGTAGAACGCGAGATCAGACGTGGCAATACATACGATGCCATTATCATGGACCCGCCTTCCTACGGCAGAGGTCCCAAAGGTGAAATCTGGAAAATAGAAGATGGTCTCTTCCCTTTCATCCGCCTTACCACGCAGATTCTGTCAAAAGATGCCCTGTTTTATCTTATAAATTCATATACCACCGGTTTACAGCCTGCCGTGCTGACTTATATGATCCGGTCAGCCCTCACACCTGCCTTCGGCGGCAGCACGGAATCCTCCGAGATCGGTCTGCCGGTCACCGCAAACGGTCTTATTCTGCCCTGCGGCGCGTCCGGACGATGGAGCGCTGTTTAACTTAATGCCAGCACAAACAGCAGGATGCCTAACCACATCAGAATACCAAGCGCCGCCATAATCGCAAAGAAGATCAGATACGCCTTGAAGAAATTAGATTTACTCTTCTTCTCGGTACTGCTGAACGCCCATACAAACATCATAATAATATTGACGCAGGGAATCATCATCAACACCATCGACAGAACCCACTCGCTGACTTTGACAGGCTCTTCCAACTCGAGCTGGTCAGTCCCGTAGGGCGGTACATTGTTGTAAGGCTGATAAGCGTTCGGATAGCCGCCACCTGGGTAGCCGCCGTTTGTATAACCGTTATTTGGGTAACCATCGTTTTGGTATGCATTATTCTGACTGTTGTCCTCTCCGTAATTCCGGTTCGTGTTGTTCTCCTCCATAATATCCTCCGTTTTCTTTCGTTATACTTTTAACATCATAGAGCGCTCTTTATAATACGAATCATAGTATAAAAGTGCGCCATCACATTATCTTCCTTATAGACATAGGGCTCTCTGTCCGGAAAGTACATACTCATCCGCACCAGATAGACTATAACCAAAAGCGCTGCGATCAGCACGAGACACCCCTTTAATCCTTTGACCTTCCGACCGCGAAAATATCGGTTCCACGCGAAATAAGCTGCTGTTATCATAATGGGAAAAATCACCGGATTAAGCTGCCACGCCTGCTGCCATCTGCCCGCCAGAAAGCACACTGTCGCTCTGGTAACCCCACAGCCCGGGCAGGGCAGTCCACAGAAGATCACTAAGGGACAGAACGCGTGAAAGACCAGATTAACGACAATGGTATACATAAGCAGCGCCGCGCCTGCCATGCCGTATTGCTTTACATCCGCCGTAATTCGTCCGCAGACTGTCTTCATATAGTTCACCATATAACCGTCACCACCCAATGCAAAACCAACAAATGTACCGGATAGAAGCCGTAACAGACTGCCTTCGGAAGCTGCCGCCCTTTGCTCCCGTCATAGAGCGCTATCGGAACAAACGCGGCCAAACCATATAGTTCCCGCATGGAAAACCGGAACAGATAAGCTTTCGTATATAGCCCGTTATACCTCAGACAGTTAACGCTCCATATGCCAAACAGCATCACACAGCCTGCCAGCGCAATCTTCGGAATCATTTTCCCGTCATGCATGAGATAGAAGGAAAAGATCAGAAGCACACCCATATATTTATAATCCGAATGCAATACATACGCTATCACACAGCAACAAACAACTGTGCCAAACTGCACCATACGAAATGCGATCACGCAAACCCACCAACACCGGTCCCGTCTGTCCGGTTGGCACCCCTGTACCTGCCGGGCATTATTTCCGGCCCACTCCCACACAGTCAGAGTAAGTACACCCAGAAACAGGGTAAAGAACACATTCTGGCTTCCGCGATCCATTATCTCACCCGAAAAGGCAAGATCGAAAGGCACCTCCGACACCAGCGCGAAGATACCAAGCCGCAACAGATAAGCCCGCCTGCTTCTCGTGTACAGAAATCCTTCCACGGCCAGATAAGCAAACAGCACAAAGGAGATCCTGCCCACTGCCCTTCCCGCCGAATAGATCTGACGGAGCAGATCCGTCTCATACCCTGCTGCGGACTGCCGTCTGATCATCTCCATGATAACAACGGCAAAAAAGTGATCAATTAACATCGTCAGATACGCTATATTCTTCAGCCCTGCATTGGTAAACACGATCTTCTTCATATCCTCCACCGCCTCAGTGGTGCTTCGCCACATCTTTCTTACGCTTCTGTTTCACCAGATACAGGCGCTCATCCGCCTGCTGCAGCGCTTCCTTGAGCGTGATCTGCTGACCCGGCTGTATAACACAGGCTCCGGCCGATACGGTGATATTGTAGTCCTTATCACTGTTTTCGTTATATACCTCAAATTTATGATACAGACTTTCCAGCACGGCCTCTCCGCCGTCATTACCGTCATAGGCAATCGCGAAGGCGTACTCGTCGCCGCCGATTCGTCCCGCCACTCCCTGTTCGGCTACCATTTCTTTCAGGAAGGTTCCGATCAGTTTCAGAGAGTGATCTCCTTCCTCATGCCCATATCTGTCGTTGATGATCTTCAGGTTATTCATATCCACATAGACAGCAAGAACCGATTGCTGTTTCCCGCCACACTCATCGATCATCTTCTGTGTCACGTCATAAAATCCTCTTCTGTTATAGATCCCCGTGAGCACATCGGATTTGGAAAGCGTATCCAGCTTGATATTAGAGTCCTTAAGCGCTGCCAGATTATCCTCAAGCTGCTGCTGGATCTTCTCGTTTGCCTCTAACAGCTTTAACATCTTCACCGCCGCACTCATCTGATTTACAAGCAGCTCACCGTTGTCGTGAAGCGCATCCGTCATATCGCAAAGCAGAATCCCGTATATCGTTTCGTCCGAAAAGAGCGGCAGCACAACACGGTAACTACTCTCTCCTGTCTTGTCCATGTAAATATCATCGAAGTCTATCTTCTGCTGCATTGCCGGAACAGTGCTTACCACACCGTCTCTGCGCTCCGCTTTCAGATACAGCGCATCCGGTACGGAGTATGCCTCTTTGAACAGATGCAGCTCCGGCTGTTTCAGCATGTACAGCTTCGCATTTCTGATCCCCAGCCATTCCAACCGCTCCAACAGCACCCCGTAACTCTGATCCTTCCCTTTCTCAAACTGCAGAATATCCTGAACGAAAACCTTCATATCGTAGCTTTCTTTAATCTTTTCCTGCTCCATATCGCCCACAAGCACGTTCATGGCGCGCACCGTCTTACGGTACAGATCAAAGAAAAGATCCCGCAGCTCTGTCCTGCCCTCGTCCTTAACCTGCATGCCGCGCAGCACCTTATAGGCACTCTCCAGATGGGAAAGCAGGATATCCACATCCGCATATTTCACTCCGCCTGTATTGATAAACTCGTCTGCGCGAAGCGCTATCTCCTCACCGCTTCTGGGATTCTTGAAACCTTTCATGGCATTTCTGACAAACGCCATCATCAGTCTCTTATAAGCGACCCGGATCTTAATCATCTGCTCTTTCTTTTCTTCATTAATGCTCCGGTGGAAGATCTCGTCAAAATGCACATCGAAGTCTTCCAGCCGATAGAAGCCGTCTTTGTTGACATGTGTCATGCTATCCGAGATCGATTCACGCTTGATAAATCTGGTGGGCAGCACCTTACTCTCTACCCTCTCTCCTCTTACCGCTGCGCATGCCATATGTACCGCTTCCTCGCCGAGACATGCCGAATCGGCCCGCACCGACGCTAAGGGCGGCGACACATGCGCGGACTCCACCGTATCGTCATAGCCCAAAACGGCAATGTCTCTTCCGGCTCTTTTTCCTCTTTTTCTGAGCTCATCATACAATCCCATTGCCGTATCATCGTTGACGCAGAATACCGCCTCCACGTCCGGATTGCGATCCAGAATCGTTGCAAAAACATTGCCGCTCCTTCTGGTAAGATTTCCTTCCGCAAACATTTTCTCCTCGACGGGAATCCTGTTTTCTTCAAGCACGCTGACAAACGCACGCTTTCGTTCTGCCGCGTCCACATTTTCTGCGCTGCCGCCGATCATTGCGAACTTCTTACACCCGCACCCGTGAATCAAATATTCCAGACCATCCTTGATTCCCTGATAATTATCGAAAATAACACCGGCATAGCCTTCCTTCTTAGATGCCACTAAAATACAGGGAAACTCATGATATTCCCCCAGCATCTCCATAATTCTCTTCTGGGACGTAAAACAGCCGATGCAGTCCGCCGCAATGATAAGCACATCAATCCGCCTGTTCTTCGCATAGGCAAAAATCGTATGATACTGATACTCATAGCGCAGTTCCTTGGTCTCCGTAAGATCTCTGTCAATATATTTTCCGGGGAAAACGATCACATCCGCCTTCTCTGCTATAGCAGCACGCCGCACACCTTTACATATATACTCCGTATAATCGTCCATGATACCGCTTACTAATAGCCCGATCGTTATTTTTTTCGTCTTATCTCTCATATGGCCACCACTTTATGAAATCTAATTTTATTATATATATTTTACACATATATCTTACTACAAAAAAGTAAAAAGGTAAACGCATACGATCCAGATTGTTGAACAAGCCCGGCATACTATACCGCCCTCACGCTCTCCCGCAGGATCAGTCTCACTGGCAGGCACACATTTGTTCTGCTGTGTGACACTCCCTTTCCCGTAAACTGAAAAGAGGGAACCTGAATTCTATCCAGCTCCCTCTGCTATATCGTCTTATTCAATTTTATAACATGCTTCTATATCACAGTTTCACATCCACCGGCTGATACCCGCGGCTGAATGCCACGCCCATTCTCTCGACGTCAAAAGTATTTTCGGCCGTACTTTCCTTATTTTTATCCTTTGCACTTCCTTCGGGATTCCGGCTTTCCGCCAGCCCGGTGTTTGCGGCTGTCGTCCCATCCTGTACCTTTTCGGATGTTTCTTTCTCCTCACTGTCCTTGATGCCGTCGTTGTCATTTTCATCCTCGTTGGCCTTCTGCGCAGCCTCGCTCGCATCCGCCAGCGCCTCCATCTGTGAGGATACCGCCTGATCCGCTATCGTCTTTGTCTTGGCGAGTTCCTCTTCCTTTAATCCTATGTTGCTGCTGCCGCCCCTTCCTGAATCCAGCATGATCTCCGTCTCAATCACGCCAGCTCTGTTTTCCATCTTTGTCGCTATACTGCCGTGCACATCTGCCTGCTTCATGGACACATCCGCCGATATCAACGCCTCCATACCGCCTGCTGACATTCCCGTGCTCTGCTTATCGCCCTGTTTCTCCTGCGGCTTCGTTCCCAGAAGATCATCGAAGGAAGACCCGTTGTTCCTTTTCTTCTGATTCTCTTCCCTTTTGACTTCCATTTGGCGTTGGCGGAGCTGTATTTCCAACTCACTGATCTGCTTCTGCAGCTCCTGCCGCTTCTTCATCTTCGCCTCCATCGGCACTTCCTGATTGGCAGACAACTCCTTCATCTGTTTCTGCAGCTCCTCTATCTGTCTTCTCAGATCCTTGCTGACCGGGTCCATCTGATCCGCTGCTCCCGCTCCCATTCCTGACATATTCGGCTGCATGCCGGCTCCGCTTACTCCGCTTATGTTCATACGCTTCCTCTTTTCTGCACACGCTTTTATTTTTTTACATACTATTGCGTGAGTTGGTATCCGGTGTGCACAGACACAACTCCCGCAACTTTGCTCTTCATTTTTTATTTCGGTCATACGATCGTGCCTATAAAGCGAAATGTTGCGGAAGGGATTTTATCGGTTGTGAGTAAATCATCGTCTCCGTTTCCTATCCCGTAAGCTGCAGCATCACCCGCAGTACGCAGTACGATTCTCCTTCGCGCACTTCTTTACCGATCTCCATATCCCCGTAGTATTTCCGCGCCACATGACGAATATTGGCAAGTCCGAAACCGTGTCCGTCACCGGTCTTAGCAGAGTCCGGTAACCCGCTTGCCGTATCAACATACAACTCTCCTTGATATGGATTGGATACTTCTATGATGTACATATTTTTCACACAATGAGATAACAGTAATATATGCGGCATATTTCGGTCATTTTCATATGCTTGCCTTGTTTCCTCCTTCAATATGACACGTGTGTCATTTTGTCTGCTGTCATCTTGCATTATATTCCTTTGTGCCATGCCCTTATCTGTACCGGCCATCCGCTCCCGTTCTATCGCCTCGATCGCATTGGACAGTGCATTGTTCAGGATAATGCTCATGTCAAAGGCATTGATACCGCCAGTCTGTGGATAATGGAAGTCACACTCAAACCGGATTCCCTTATCTTCCATCTCCTTCTTCCGACCGGACAGAATGATATCCGTCACCGGATTTCCGCTTGTCACATCTAATGAGACGTTTTGCATTTCCCGTTTCAGCGTCCCAACATACTTTTCCGCCTGCTCGTACTCTCCCGCACCATATAGCTGCTCCAGCGTCATGAGATGATTGCCCATGTCATGGCGCAGACTCCGCATATCACGATAAAGCCGCTCCACCTCGCCGATATGACTCTCCAGATCCTGCACCTGTCTTGAAAATACTTCCCGCTGTTTGTCCTCCTCCCGCTCATTTTTCCACTGACGAAACACATAAGTCATCACGAAGATCGTCATAAAACAGATCACACTGTAAAGTACCATCAACCAGTCATGATAACCGTAAATATCTAAAACGTATTTCCCCGAATCACGTTCGTAGATCTTTTCATAATGCTTAAGCACCTCATAGGTACACACCCCTGAAACTGAGGGTACAAGCAGGATCAAAAGTTCTCTGCCCTTCATGTCCTCCCGCTGTGCACCATACGCCCACAGCATCAGCCTGACAGAACCTCCCAGAACCCCAATCACCAGAAGTATATCAAGGACGCTCTGCACGAAATAGCTTCCAAGCCATACTATATTTTTACCATTCACCGATCCCAGTAGCGACTCTTCTATTTTATATTGTAATAAAAAAAATTCATTTCCCACACTGGCCTGTATCAAAAAACTCTGCCATCGCAGGCAGAAAAAGGTAACGGCCAGAAAAAATTTCTGCCCGACATTTCCCCGGTCAAACAAACACATGACTACAAAAACAGACATTACAGACAAGCCATAGGCAACCATTTCTGTCATATTGACCGGAATGATTATCAACATCTCCATGAACACCGCATATGTCGCGCCGCACAGCCATGCCGTCCTACGCCTTAGCAGGAACGGTCTCACCCATACCATATAAAAAAATGACACAGTCAAGGTAAGCAACACGCTGTAAATATTGCTGGCTATTTCAAAATACAGATCTATCCTGTCCACCTACCTGCTCCTTTTCCTGTTGATATACTGCATGTACCGCCGGACAAACTCTGCGTATTGTTTTTTGGACACAAGCACCGACCCTTTCTCCAGCCAGATCGTTGTTGCATTATACTTTTCTACATATTTCAGATTCACCAGATAAGCGCGGTGCGTCCGATAAAAATCCTCTCCCGTCTGTTCTGACAGTTCTGTCAGTTTCCCGTAATATTCGATATCTCCGCCTGTTGTGTGCAGCATAACCTTGCGGTTAAATACTTCCGCGTAGATAATATCCTCCAAAAGTATTCTCGTGGAAATGCCGCCCCTCTTCACAAGAATTGCCGCCGAGGTCTGCTCCTGTCTGTTCCGATACCCGTCTCCGCCCTCTCCGGTATTCTGCATCGGCCCGTTCGTACCGTCCGCCTCTGTCCGTATGCTGTCATCCGTCCGCCGTAACGCCGCAATCTCCTGCTGTTTCTCATACTGCCGCAGCGCCTTATCCAATACCTCTTTCAATTTATCATCGCTGAAGGGTTTCACCAGATAGTGAAAAGCTCCCACGTCAAAAGCCTCGTAAACATATTCTGACAGTGCTGTCACAAATATCAAAATCGTATCTCTGTGCCGTTTACGCAGTTCTTCCGCGATCTCCATTCCGCTTTTCCCCGGCATCTGTATGTCCAAGAAAAGGATATCCGGCGCTTCTTCCCCATGAAGATCAAGTATCTCCTCACCCGAATCGCAACAGACGATCCGACAGCTTACTTCCGCCTCCCGGCACATCTTCTCAATCTTGCGCCGCAGGATTTCCTGCAATGCTCTGTCATCATCACATACCACGATTGTTACGGTCTTCATTTCCTGTTCATTCCTTCCCGATACTCCGTCGGCACCGTGCCATATCTACAGCTTATTATACATGAAATTTATATTTTACTCTTCTTTTCTCAGGGGAAATGTTGTGAATGGACTGATTTTTGATGTGAGCAAGAGAATATCTATGTATGAATTAATCACGGCACAACCCGCTCCACTCGCAATCACCACAAATCTCTTCTCTCCTGCCGACATCAAGTATATTCTCCCGCACCAGCTTCTCAAAATCATTCCACCGCATCTCCGCACCCGCCTCCAATCCGCAGTACGCAAGTACCTGCCGGTCATAGCGCTTTGCCTTTTCTAAGCAGGTACTCTTGCCACTCTGATTATTCGGGCAGTGCATACATACATCATCCGTCTCCTTCAGAAGTATGACATGGGGATCTTTCTGAAGCTTCTCCTTCATCGCCCACATATTCTCCGTAAATTCTCCGCTGTAGCCTTTCCCTTTAAAAAAGGAAAAGCACATACCATGATGTGCTCTGATCCTGTATAACATATATACTCCCTTCTTATCAGACACTAACTCCTGCCTTACTTTTGACCATTTCGTCAAGCGTACTGTCTGAGAACCTCTTTTAACATGTTTCTCCCATAATGCCGGCAAGCGGCTTACGCAAAGTGTTACTCAATATCAATGCCAATGCTATCTTGACCGCATCCGGAATGATATAAGGAAGCACACACCAGCCGAGCACCGTCATCATCCCTACCGCCCCGGTACTCCTCATATATACCAGCATAAACCATGCCGTGCCGAATGCGTAACAGACAACGAGTCCTATCACCATAGATACTGCCTGCACCCACATTTTCCTGCCAAACAGGCTCTCTATCAGCCACATGGTTAACGCCGTGAAGATAAATCCAATGATGTATCCGCCCGTATTCCGCAGAATAACTCCGAATCCTCCTGTAAATCCCGCAAAAACCGGAACACCGATCGCGCCAAGAAGCACATATACGACCACCGACAACGTACCACGTTTCCCGCCGAGTATCGCCACTGAAAGAAATACCGCAAAAGTCTGTAATGTAAAGGGAATATCCATGGGAATGGATATCCATGAACAAATAGCAATCAGCACGGTAAAAATACCGATGTATGCCATATCATACGTCTTACCTCTTTCCGCTGTTCTCATCTGTGTATTCTGCGCATGTGTGCTTACTCCTCTGCTCATAACTTCCTCCACATAATCCGATCATTCTGCTGTTGACGAAGCTATCTTAGCATGAAGGGCACATGTTGTCAACCATATTTTTATTTTGGTTAACAACGGTCAGTATTACTTTCTATATCTTCAGTCTCCTGTATCTGTTAATGCAGGCCATAATCTCCTGTTTCCTTGGTCTTGCAAGCTGAGCCGACACATCTCCATGTTCAAAGAGACTTTCAAGCCCTTTCCCATCAAGCTGCCCCTCCAGGAAGTCACCGATCTGCCTTATATCTTTCTTTCCATCCATCAGCTTAAGCTCCGCAAATTTCAACAGATAGGCAAGCGCCGCCGTCTGCTCCTGATCTTTGAGCTGTTCTAAATAGCGCAGTTCCACGCTCTCTTTCGCAAGGGACAGTTCGCTGGTTCCCATAGTCTTAATCTTGATGCGGTCTTCTTTTTTAAGCGCCATATCCGGTGACGGGCAACGGTGTCTGTTGAATTCAGGAAATTCCGCGCTCGCCTTGCTGCCTGTCTCTTTATCCTCTGCTGATTTGTCCGCTGCCGCTTTGTCATATGCCTCCGCTGCCTGCTTCGCCCGCTTTGTAATATCGATGGGCACGTACTCTTTCATCTGAATGATCGTATCCGCCATATGGAAAAACGCACCGGAACTTCCTGCCACAATAACGGAAGATACGCCTAAATCTTCATACATACCCCGCACCCTGTTTATAAAAGGCGTGATTGGCTCCTCCCCGGGCGTGATCACCTGTGCCATTAACTGATCCCGCACCATGAAATTCGTTGCCGATGTATCTTCATCAATCAGAATCAGCTCGCTGCCGCTCTCCAGCGCTTCCATCAGATTAGCCGCCTGTGACGTACTGCCGCTGGCATCCTCTGTGGAGAAATGTACCGTATCTTTTTTATTCGGCAGATTCTTGATAAAAGGGGATATGTCTACCCCTGTGATGCTCCGTCCGTCTTCGGCACGCAGCTTAAATGCCGTACTGTCCGTAATCACAAACTCTCTGCCATCCCCCGCTATATGGTTATATACTCCATTCTGCAATGCCTGTAAGATCGTTGACTTACCGTGATAACCGCCGCCTACGAACAAAGTGATTCCTTTAGGGATACCCATACCCGTAATCTCTCCCCGATGGGGAAGGTTTAAAACAACTTTCAAACTCTCCGGTGATAGGAAGGTTACCGCCCCTTTCATCGGTTTTTCCGACACTCCGCTTTCCCTCGGTAGCACGGAACCATCCGCAACAAATGCACAGAACCCTTTCTCGGAAAGGCACTGTCTGATATATTGTTGATCCTCGCACAACCAAATCGCCTGCTTTAACTTCTCTTTGTCGATATTTGCATAATAAAGACTTTTTCTCACACAGTCAGGAAGAATGTCAAAGAGCATCTTCTCCAACTCTCTTGCATTGATCGTCCGCCCGTTCGCCGGAAATCCCGCCTCAAACCGCAGCCTCACATCTCCCGCGTCCACACGCATCGCAGTGCGCTCCAACACCTGCTGACCGCAGCGGGAAACAGACAGCAATCCGCTCTTGCCGGAACCTTTTGCCTGAAAGCTGCCGCCTGACACCCATCTGCCGAACAGCCTCGTGAGATGATCCTGCAATGTAACCCTCTTAGCGTGGGTATCATAGTAGTCTGCCGGGAATCCCGCCTTTTCTCTTCTCACGATCACCGAGAGTCTGGACGGTGCAGCGAAGGGATCGCCCTGCACATGGTCGATGGAGAGCACATAATCTCCGAAATTGTACTGTCCTTTTAACTCTTTATAGGCGGGATAGCCTCTATGGTCAATATTTCTTAATTTGGTTCTTAATTCTGTCGCCGTATTCATAATCTGCCAATCTCCTTCTCTGAATCTGTCCTCTATCTTAGCACATTTCTCACTCCGCTACAATTCATAACACAGAAATCGCATTTCGTAACCTTCCCCTAAAACATACGGATAACATTGACGAAAAACATACCAGCAAGGCAGCATGGCTCTGCATAATCCGTCCACAATCGCCGGGCGCGGGCTATCATGTCTGCCGCAAGCAGATTCACAATGAAACATAGGGAAGTGAGGATGAATATGAGCATAACAAATACTACTATCATCAAACAGCCGACTACAATATATGAAACCTCTGCGCAAGGCTCCACGAAGAAAACGCAGTCTTCCGACACGCAGACCATTAACTCTTTCAAGGACTCTCTGAGCGAAAGTGTTGTCAAGGAATATAAAAGAAAACATCCCGACCGCGCCGCCCATGTCGACAAACAGGTACGAGCCGGAAAGGCCGTAAAAGAAAGAAACGGTGTCGCAGACCTGTCCACCGAAGATATGACTATGGAAGAATATCAGGCTTATTTCTATGCTCTGCTTGATACGATTCCCTACGATTTCACGAGAGTCAATGATACGACCATCATAACCATCTCGGATAAGGGCTGGGAGCAGATGCGCAAAGACCCTGACTACGAAGCATGGATTCTCGGCTATTTCGTAGAAGACCGCTCTGTGCGCAATCCTTTCTTCGGCTGGGGCAATGACGCCGGCAGTATGATCACCGAACATTTCGGTGCTTCCATCGAAGAACATCACGGCGAGGGAATCAGCAAAGCGGCGTTAAAAGGAAATTCCGACAAGGATGACGACGAAGAAGACTGGTGGATCAAGCGCCATAAGAGAATGAAGAAACTGATGAAGGAACAGGTCGACAGGGCTATAAAAAGAGACTCCGCCCAGAAAGCTGCCGCACGGGAAGAATATACACGCCAGCAATACTTAAGCAGCGCAAGGCAGCACAGCTTCCTCACATCAGATGGCAAAACCGTTCCGACAGCACCGAACCCGGAAGGCATTTCCGCCGCCATGGCGGCTGCTGCCTATATCAATACGCTGGACATATTCGGAAGCGGAGTCACCGGAAATGTCAATTAATCGCATGAGGTCATGCGGCATGGATTTCAATATCCGCCGCACGACCTCATTTTCTCTACCATCATGTCAGACTTTTCGTGTGAAAAAATGTGAAACAGTGGCAGACACACCATGGCAATCAGAAACAAGATTAACTTCCGGTTGCTTTTTTCTATATAATGCACTCAGAGATTTATTCTTCTGCCGCGCACGCCTCCAATGCCCAAATGTCCTTATTGCGCCTAAAATACAGACACACTCCGATTCCCGCAAATGCGATCACGAAGAACAAAAAAGCCGCGCCGCTTCCTTTGCCGCTGCCAAACATCTTCGTCAGCATACTACCCTCGTGCTGCATGGCCATGATCGGCTCAAACACCTGATCCACCAACAGTCCGCCGAGAAAATACCCGACCGGTATGGTAAAGAACTGCAGCGAATTTCTCACGGAATATACCCGTCCCTGCATCTGCTCCGGCACGTGCAGCCTCATGATGGCATCCAAATTCGTACTCATAAGCGGTATGGCGATCCATCCGAGGAATCCGCCGATACACCAGACAAGCGGCGTTCTTCCGAAAGCAAGCAGGAAATTTTCCGTGCTCATGGAGAACAACAAGCAGTTACAAATCACCCGCACCCTGCTCTTAGGCGTCTTCACAAACGACGCAATCACACTTCCCCCGAAGGTCGTCACGCCGATCACCGCATTCACCAATCCAAGTGTTTTCTCACTGCCGCCGTTTCTCGACAGCATCATCGCCGGAAAAGCGGCGTCATAGATAGATGCCACCAGATTGATCGCCGCCAGAAACATAATCAATCCGAAAATTCCGCGTTCCTCGCGCAAATACATAAGCCCTTTTTTCGCAGAAGTCAGCAGTCTCTCCTGCTCCTCGCCCGCTTCCTCATTTTCCGGAATCCGTATTCCGAACGCCAGCGTAATAAACGCCACCCCGAACGAAAACAGGTCAAACGCCACAACCGCATTCATTCCGGCAATTCCCAAAACCGCCGTAGCGATGATCGGCGTCAGAATAGAATTTAAAGACTTGGCGAAATACCCCAGCCCTCCTACACGCTGGTAGTATTTCTTAGGCAGCACACGTGTAGTCGCCACCTCAGAAGCCGGCTGCTGCACCGTATTCATAATGCCGTTTACGCCGTTAATCAGATACAGATGCCATATCTTAAGCGCATTATTACGCAGTAAAATCAGCATAACCACAGTTGTCACTGCTGCCAGCGTATCACACACCAGCATGGTTTTCTTCTTATTCCACTTGTCGCTCAGGGCTCCCGCAAAAATGCTGAGCAGCACATAGGGTGCATAGGAACTTACCATAAGCAGCGCTGTCATAAGCGCCGATCCCTTTTGCGTATAAGACCAGATTACGAGCGCATAACTCGTCATCGCGCTCCCAAGTCCTGAAAAGGATTGGGTGCTCCACAGCAGCAGATAGGTTTTCATCTCCCCAAGAGTACGGAATAATTCTTTGTTTTTTATTATGTTTTTCATAGACTTTGCTCCTTATCACTGTTTTCATTGCCGCAGATCTCATTGGATCAACTTCGCAGCAATTTATCTACTGTTTCCCGGTTCGCAAAGTCTAAGAGCAGTTATTCTACTCCATGCAATCACTGCCCGTTCAGACTTTGCATGGAGCTGTTGCAATGCATAACATCATTTTCTATGCCTCCTTTTCCAGCTTGTTTTTTATTATAGCAAACTATTTTCCTCTGTAAATATAATCGTCTAAATTAAACATTCTTTCTTTACTTCTGATATATTACACTCATCACTGCCTAAACTCCCGCCCAATCCAGATTCCTTTCGCATCCGTCCCGTGCCCGATCTGCCCCGTTACTGCAATCGGCAGATCTTTTCCGGCAAACTTCCTGATGAGCGTCTCTATGGACGGCATCGCATTTTTCTCCTGCATTTCGGTAAAAGTTCCCAACAAAATGCCCGCCACTTTCCGAAAAGCTCCGAGCTGTTCTAACTGACATAAATATGTTTCCATTCGCGCGACCGTCCCCTCATAGCTTTCCAGAAGTAATATTTTATCATTAAGATCCGGCATATACTCCGTTCCTGCCAGTTTCAGGAAACATCTGATATTACCGCCTACAACGATTCCCTGCATCGCTTTAGATTTTTCCGAAGAGATAAACTTGTAATCTATTCTGAACAAATCATCCGTGTGGTTTATGACAGTATTCCTGAAATCTTCAATCTGCTGCGCGCCATAATCGTAGAGTACATTTCGTATCTGATACAGTACCGACGCCTTACCGGTCTTTGCATAGATTGCATTGATTACTGTCGTCAGGTCACTATATCCCCAAAATGTTTTACCGCTGTCTGCTATCACGTCATAATCCAGATATGGAAGAGTGCCATTTGCGATATCGCCGCCCGAAATATCAAAAATTCCCTCTATCTCATCGTCCCGATAGAAATCCATGAGCGCCCGTGCACGTTCCTCACCTGTACCACTGAAAACATCTTCTTTTGCATAAATATAATCGCTGAATACGGGCTGAAGCCCAATAGATCTTAAAATTTCTTCCAAACGCCTGATCTTTTCGGAATATTCCTTTTTCTGTCCGTTTGAACAACAAACGATACCTATTTTAGAGCCGGAAGTTATCATACTAAACATATCCTCATTTTTATCGATCATCTGCACACCATACCTTCCTAAATCCCTATTGTAATATGATATTTTTTAGAAAACGCTAAACAAGGCCCCTCATTGCTAAGAGACCTTGCAGTGTAGTGATACTATTTTTTGAGCTGCATACCGTCTTTGAATGCTTCGCCGACTCTTTCTGTCACCTTATAATAGCCATGCGTGTACGGGTCAAATGCGATAGCGTTTACTAAAGACATATCAATTTTATCACCAGCCATAACGCTTTCATCTGCTGTAACATTTACGACTTTACCAATCACACCGCAACCGTATTTTTCGTCCTGATATTCGATAAACTCACACTCTAAGCAAATCGGGAATTCGTTGATCACCGGTGCGTTCACCATTTCGGCTTTACTCGCGGTAAGACCACTGTTTTCAAACTTATCTGAAACATTGTTGCCTGATACAACACCAAAGTAATCCGCTTCAACTACATGAGCCGCATCAGCAATACTCACCGTAAATGCACCATTTGCCTTGATATTTTTTACCGTCTTATGTGTCTCTGTCAAATTGAGAGCAACATTGCCTCTCTCCTGCATAGTGCCCCATGCCGCATTCATAACATTAACACTGCCATCTTCATTGTAAGTTGCCACCATCAAAACCGGCATCGGGAAAATCCCTTCTGTTATGTTGAGTTTCTTTCTCATAATGATTACCTCGCTTCTTGAATAGGATTGACAGAACTTTTTTCTGTATATATAATTGTAGCAGGTAACAGAAAAACCGCAAGTACTATCTTATTTGACAGGTACTATACCGCAGGAAAGTGTAAAATGATAAAGAACTATATCGAGAAAGCCAATTTTGAAGATACAGGATTCAGTTATACATTGTCACTTATATCAGGCAAATACAAGATGATTATCCTTTATTGCCTGATGGAGTTCGAAGTTGTACGCTTCAACGAACTAAAGCGATATTTAAAAAACGTGTCGGACAAAACACTCAGCAGCAATCTGAAAGAATTGGAAGCAGACCGGCTTATAATCAGAAAAGAATATCCTCAGATACCGCCGAAGGTTGAATATAGTTTAAGCGACAAAGGTAAATCTCTGATGGAAGTTTTGGATCAATTGTGTGTTTGGGGCGAAAACAATAGGGACAACCATTCCGACAATAACTAATCCGGAATCTATGCCAAACATATTGTCCTTGCATACTTATTTTCCGAATCTTCAACAATTCTGATTTTTCCGGTTTGAATAAAGTGATCTATTCTTTTTGCATACCACCAATCACCTACGCCAAGCTGATTGTGCCCAAGAATATCACCGATCAGCCTTGCTTCCTTAATCGGTTGTCGGGTAATTCTTTTCCAAATCAGGAAATCATAAAAATCTTCCGGCACTCCAATCAGTTTCCCATTGACGACAGCCCGCAAAGGACTGTTATCTTCCTGCAGAGTGCTCCATAACATAGCATACATCCGAATTTCTTCCCTAGACAATTTCTTTTCACAGTTTAAAAATCCGGCAAATTCTTCTGCAGCAACTTCACCCCAATTTTTATAAGAAATGATAGAATTATCAGAGCGGACTTTATATTCAGGCAGTTTTACGACACTTATCTCATTCCGGTATTTTTGTAAAGTGGCACACAGATGATAAAATCCACACCTCGAATACGGTGCATCGCTGTACCATACCCTAATTGTTGCCCCATCCGCCAAATAATTCCTCAAGCGCTCCATTTCACAACAATAATGATCACATAATGTCATTATCTCTGCGTTCATTTCCTCGTCTCTTCCCCATTGCTCCTGCACATACATGGAATAAATCAGATGTTTACGGTACTCACTGCCTGCATCTTCCCTAATATCGCCAATATCCAATAAGAAACCGAGACAAATAACCTCCTCTGTCGTTCCCTCAATCCAACCACAGTTTTCCCTTTCCGGCGGCTTCTTTTTTCCGCCTATCCAAACAGATGTTGGGCCATCAGTTTTACTTGTGATGATGGTATTTTTTGCAACCTTCATTGAGCCTGCTTCACTATCTCCAAATAATACCTCTATCATATCGCTGCTCCTTAAATTCATCTAGTGTGACCTTCCACTTGCAATTTTATGTACTATCTTTGAAAATTCTTCCGATTTCGATTCCAGCAAACCATGTGTAGTATTTTCCATTATAAACAGTTCTTTATAAGGTGCATCTATACTGTCAAAATACTCCCCTGCCAGTTTATAGTTAGTCTGATAATCCATATTTCCATTGATATTATAATAAGGAACTTTATACTCTAATCTTCCTTTTAAAGAAAATGATTGAAATTCTTCTGATTGGAAAAATGTTAAATATACGCTCATATCTCTTGAAAAATATTTTGCCCAGTCAACAATTGAATAGTTTGGATTGAAAATGATCGTTGTTATGAGATTATAGTCAGAACCGTCCTTCATCATGTTGTAACCGTATTTTTCCATCAAAGCATTTCTTGCCAGAATATGATTCATAGTCACGCTCTCCGGCGTCAATTGCCTGACAAGCTCTAAAGCTTCATTGTCACCCTCTACCCAAGATATCGCCTCTTCCTTAAATGCCTTCTCATTATCAATTGAATCGACAAGCTGCCCTGTACCTATGAAGCATTCATAATAATCCGGATATTCCAATACAAGATTTGCCCCGTAAATCGATCCCCATGAATGACCAAGTACGGTTATCTGATCTACTGATAAATAGTCTCGTATAAACTCCGTCATTTCCTTTCCGTCTTCTAAAAACATATCCCTTGTCAATTCAATCTCATTCTGCCCGGCATCATAGCTCTTTCCACAGTTTCTCTGATCCCACGTTACCACTGTATAGACGTCTGCCCATTTTCTTGTGATCACGTAATCAATATCACTTGTGGAAGAACCCGGTCCGCCATGCAAATACAGCAAAACCGGATTATTAATATTTTCGCCATAAATGTTGATCCATTGCTTTGTTCCGTTTATATCCACATACATGGACTTATTTATACCACCTTCAGGCGTTCTTCTGTTAATGCCTACTCCAACTGCCCTTATAATAAAAAATAGGATTACGAATGCAATAATGGCTAAGCCGATGGACTTTATGATTTTGAATATTCTTCTTTTCATTGCCATTTACCCTTCTGAAGTGATTGCTTCCTTTGCATATTCAATGAAACTATAGCATAACTTCCTACACATTGCTATGTCATTTTAGCAGCCCCGAAGAGTTTACTACCATCTTCTTCACACAAACGATTCCCAAAAACACATCCGCCCCAAACCACGCAAGCACCTCTCCCCAGAAAACTCCTTCATTCCCGATCACACGTGTCAGAAACAGGGCGCATATCACCCGCATAAATACCTGCATAAAACTGGACAACATGGGCAGCATCGAATCTCCCATGCCTTGAATACATGCTCTGAGCACATAGAGACAATACAACAAAGGAAAACCTACAGCCAGAACACACAGATAGCTATATCCTACCCGAATCATCTCGCCGGCACCGCTTTCCGTCTCCTTGATAAAAAGCCCCAATATCCCCTGACCGGCAAAAACCATAACAGCGGACATCATAAGCGCCGTAACAATTCCGATCGCCAATGCCGCAAATAATCCGTCCCGTATTCTCTTGTCATTGCCAATGCCCTTATTCTGCGCCGTATATGTGAGAATGCCGTGTCCGTAAGAAGTCGCCGCAATCTCTAACAACACATATACCTTGTTTGCCGCCGCATATCCCGTCAGAAACAGGATTCCGAAACCATTGACCGTAGCCTGCACTACCAGACCTCCGATGGCGGTAATAATGTTCTGCAAGCCCATAGGTATGCCCATTCGAATCTGCTCCCGCAGAATACTTCTGTCTGGCACTTTGTTCTCTCTGCCGATCCGGCACACCTCAATCTTCCTTATGGCAATCACACAGTAAACCGCCGCCAGAACCTGCGCCAGCACAGTGCCGTATGCCGCTCCCGCAATTCCCATATCCAGTCCCGCCACAAAAAGCAGATCCAATACAATATTTCCGAGAGACGCTATGATCATCGCATGAAGCGGTTTCTTACTGTTCCCCAGCGCACGCAGTATGGCGGCAGCGATATTGTACAGGAAAGTAATCGGAACTCCCGCATACAGAATCCGCAGATATGTCTGCGTCAGATCCAAAACTTCCGATGGCGTCCGCAATAACCTAAGTCCCGGCACGATTGCGAGCTGTCCTACCATGGTAAATCCTGCCGCTCCCACAACCGCAATGAGACATCCGCCGTATATGGCACGTTTCAACGCGTCTATCTGCTTTTCCCCGAAAAAACCGGCAATCACCACAGAACATCCCTGCGTAACTCCCTGAATGACGCCAAACATGATAAATGTCAGCCACTCCGTCGCTCCAAGTGCCGCCAGCGCATTGGCGCTCACACACTGTCCCACGATAAGCGCATCCACAAAAGTATATAATTGTTGAAACAGATTCCCCAACATAAGCGGCATGGAGAATGCCAGCAATAAACGGGCGGGATTACCTGTTGTCATGTCTTTAGTGTCAGTCGCTGCCACTTCAATTTCTCCTCATTCTAACTTTCTTCTTCAATTCGTTTCCTGTTTCGCTCCCTCCCCAAGTTCAAATACGCATTCATTCTATCATAAATCCCCATGCCGTGTCCTGTTTATTTTATGTCCTGTCTCTGAAAAAGTATCGTAGCCGTGAACATGATGAGCGCTGTCAACGCCGCTGTAAAGCATACAGAGATAACCACGGATATAATAGATACCGTTCCGTTTAACATAAGCCGGTTGCTCCAATATGCCGGAAACAGCTTAGAAACAAAACTTTCAGCGCCGGTTAAGTAATTCCCTACATACATAATCACCATGGTCAGAATGAAAGTAACAAAGGGATTTGTAAAGATCCCGATCAAAAAGGTGATCCCGATCAAGATGAAATACATTAAAATCTGTAAAAAAATACAAGCCCAAATATTCCATGTAGAAAGCCCCTCTATTGTTGATACAAACAAACCTGTTCCCATAGACGAACCGGATACGAACAAATAATAGGAGACGATACATACCAAAAGCGTTCCTATGATGGATACGCCCGCTACAATGATTGCCGCCAGATATTTTCCGAGCATTACGGTTGACCGTTTTCCGATCCGCAGTAGCATCAGCTTGATTTGTCCACGCTCAATCTCCCCTGAAAATTGGAAAGCTGCAAATAGAATCAACAAAATACCCACAATTCCCAGTCCCGACAGTACATTCCAGACAATGAAAACAAAGTCCATACAGGAAAATACCTCTGTGCTTCCCACAGTCAGATCAAGCTTAATCATTCCCTGTGAATACCCGAATGTGATAACGAATGCCAACAACATGGGGATGAACAGCATCAGACTGCTTTTCCGATGGCTGTCCTTATAAAGTTCCGTTTTGATTACTTGTGCTAAACTCATGTTTCTATCCTCCTCATCTCATTAACTCCACCATGGAGATATTACTGTTTTTCATATTTTCATATGTGTCGGAATACTTAATCATACCGTCACTCAAAACCACTATATCATCCGCCAGATCGCAAACTTCCGTGAGTTGATGACTGGAAAAAATAATAGATGTTTCATTGTCCCGGCAGAGCCGACGAAGCAGACTCTTTACCTCTTCAATCCCGATGGGATCAAGCCCTACAAAGGGTTCATCCAGAATCAGCAGAACCGGTTTTGTAATGAGCGCCTGTGCCAGCGCTAAACGCTGCTTCATTCCGAAAGAAAATGAACGTACACTCTTATTAGCGGACGTTTCCAGGCCTACAAAAGAAAGCAGTTCATGGATACGTTCATCCTGTTCAGAGCCATGAATTGTCTTCGTCAACATCATGGCTACCTTCAAATTCCGGTAGGCTGTCATATCATCATAAAAATTTACATCTACGAGAGAACCGATTTCTGATTTCATCGTTTCGTTCGAAGCTGTCATTTTTGCACCATGAAAAATGATTTCTCCCTGATAATTTGTGTTTAACCCAAGAATAGATTTCATAAGGGTCGTTTTCCCTGCGCCGTTTTTCCCGATCAGTCCAAGAATATGCCCCTGCTTGATTTGAAAAGATACATCTTTCAATACGGGGAATTTCTTATATCCCTTTTGCATATGCCTGACATCCAGAATAATGTTTTCACTCATATTGTGTTTCCTCCTATCCCTCTCCGATTTATCCATAGTGTAGCACAAAAAAAGACAGCTGCCGCAACTGTCCTCAAAACAATGGGTAACTGTCCTCTAAATATACTATTGATAAAAAAGCATAACACTCACGGTAAACATATTTTCAAAATATTCATATTCGATTGCTCCGTGATACTTCTCTACGGCTGATTTTACATTCCTCATTCCCCATCCGTGATTCCGTCTGTCCTGTTTGGAAGTCAGAAAGTTTCCTTTATTAATAACCGGCTCTTCGAGACTGCTGTTTTCAATACGTATAATAATGAATCGCTTGATACGACGAATCGTCACTGTCAGTTTTTTGTCCGATCCTTCCGGCATTCTCCCACACGCTTCGATCGCATTGTCCAACAGGTTCGTCAGAATGGTGCATAGATCAACAGGGTCTATATTGCAATCCTTCGGATATTCTGCATGGATAGTTGTTTCTATATTGTGCTGCAGGGCAACTTCCATCTTCTGGCTCAGAATATAATCGACAGCCTCTATACCCGTCCTGCATTCTACGGAATAAGCTGCCCTGTCACCGCTGATTCTCTTAAGATATGCCTGTGCCTCCTCTACCTTGCCGTCTGCCAGATAATTTTGAAGCATGGAAAAATGATTGCCCATATCATGATACAGTCGTGCATTTGATTCATAAGAAGACTTTGCCATTTGATAGTTTTTAGTCAGGAGCCGATTCTGCAGGGCGGTATTTTCCTGTTCCTGACGTATCCGTCTTATCTGATCATAAAAATAAACGGAACAGAGGATAAAAATAAAAGCAAGGGCTAATATCGTCTGAATCATATCTATTTTAAAATTCGTCATTGTAGTTATTGCCGACAGCCAGTAACCAGCACATAAAAATCCTAATACAGCGCCTATTAATGCTTTTTCTGTCTGCTTCAGTGTCACTTTCGCTTTTTTCAATATAAAATGAACCACTAACATAACCAGACTGTCTATCAATTTAAGCACAATAAGTATATAGATACGTAAGGTACTGAATGATTGGTATTGTTCCGAAAATCCCTGATCGGAAAATCTCTCGATCAATCCTAAAACAGAACCTTCGACAAGCCCCAAGCCGGTTAAGTAAATCACGGATACTGAGAGAAACCCAACAAAATTCCCACGAAATAGTATGCAGGCGCCAAAGGAAAGCGCGAGACAAAAATAGATGATTGTCGCAAGGCTGAAAGAAAGATCGATTAAATTCAATAAAATGATACCGGTAGTAATTACTGACGCAACCGCAAAAAATAAAAAAGTCTGCTTTTTCCGCTTAAACTGCTCCGGTGCTAATGCACGAACAATGGAAAAATAGAATGCGTTTTCAATGAATGTTACCAGCCACTCCACACATATTTGGACTACAATCATATCTGTTCCCTCCAAAAGCAAAGCATCGTTGTTTTGAAATCCGGAACATTAGCCTTACTGATCGTAATGCGCTGATCATCCGCCAGAAAGATTTCGGTATCATCCATGCCTTCCACATTTGCCAGATTGACAATACATCCCCTGTCCGCAAAATAAAAATATTTTTTATTTATTTCTTCAAAAACATGAGCCAGCGTCTTTCTTACCGATCGTATTTTTCCCTCTGCCAAATGAAATATGGCATACTTCCCATCCTTCAGAATGTACAGTATTTCTCTATACGGAATCTGCTCCACATGATTTTTTACCTCAATCGTGTAAAATTCATTTCTTTCCAGACGATACAGCTTATAGAAATCTTCCAGCGCAAGCGGCAGCTTCTCGTCTATTATCGTTTTCGGAATATATCGAAATACAGAAAATTCATATGCTGATATAGCATATTCTAAATGAGATGTAATGAAAATAATCTTTGCGGCAGGCATAGTGTCATAAACAACTTTTGCTATATCCATTCCGCCAATTCCGGGCATTTCTATATCCAAAAGGAACAAATCAAAATACATCCCATCTTGCAGATCGTACCGCAGATTTTCACTGACCTGATAGGTTTGTATTTTGCAGTCCACACAATGAGAACTAAAAAATCTGTCAATAGCGTTTTCTACTTGAAAAACCATCGCTTCGTTATCGTCGCAAACCGCTATATGTAGCACAGCATTACCCCTCTTTCCAAATCTCTGTTCCACATTATACTATATTTTGTACTAGTTCTCAATGATTGCATGAATCCCGCAAACTAATTTCCCACCCAAAATACCCATAGTATGCTATAATAAACGTGAGCTTGACAGCTTCATTGCAAGCATACTATATTTTACAATTATCAGGTAAGGAAAAGATGACATCAACAAAAGAAATCAGAACAACATGGGAAAAACAGCCAGAGGGTTTTCCGGATTTTCTGAAGGAAAACTCCGACATTTTTCCCATAATTGAATCCGGACATAAAAATGAAAACGAAGCGCTTGTACAGGAATTCTCCCAGCGAATCCAGAAGAAACTACGTCAGAAACCGAAAGATAAAAAGCGTCAAAAACAGTGGGAACAGAAACTTGAGCAGGAGCTAGAACAAGATTTCACGGAGTTCTTAGAAAGAGAAAAAATACTATCCCTTTCCGAATGGATGAACCCCGAACTGCTTAATGCATTTAAGTGCGAAACAAAGCATTTCATAAACAGGGTCAGGGAATTTGATGAAACGCTGACTCCGGCGCAGATCTGGCAGACATTGCGGAATTATTTTATCTATGCCATGATCGTAGATATGCAGGGAAGGAAACAGCATGCAGGAGACCCGATTCTGGCTTACAGCCTGCTCTATCCTTATACTGACAATTATATTGACGATGATCAGATTTCAAGACAGGATAAAGAACGATATAACCGAATGATCGCATTGAAGCTACAGGGAGAAACCGCCACACCGCATAACTTATTGGAGGAAAAAACCTGCTGCCTTTTGGATATGATTCTGAACGCATACGATGACGCAGAAAAGAAGAAAGTCGCGGGAACGCTGTTACAACTGCTGGAAGCTCAGAATAACAGTATCGGACAACAGCAAAAAAGCGTGACGGAAGAACAGATTCTGGAGATTTCAATCCGTAAAGGAAGTACTTCCGTACTGGCAGATTATCTTTTTGCAACACCAGACTGGACGGAATATGAAGAAAGCTTCTATTTGAAATTCGGGTTTATCCTGCAGTTGGTGGACGATCTGCAGGATATCGAAGAGGACCGTAAGTCAGGAAGCCATACGCTGATGACGGAAGCCGAAAAACAGCAGAAGTTAGAACAATGCACCAACTGTCTGCTTTGGTTCACATGGAATATGATTCGGGAATTTGAACCGGTCAACCCAGAGTTAAAAGGATTCGTCCTAAAGTACTGCGTGGAAATCTCGCTTCTGACGGCAGCCATGAATCAGCAATTCTTTTCCATGAAATACTTGAAAGCATTGGAGCCATATCTGCCGTTTTCGGTTGATTTTCTAAAGAAGATGAAGAAGCAGCAGGAAAAACTTATTAATACATATCAGAGCAGCAACATGAATCCGGAAGGCGTGACAAGATGACAGATTATGAAAAAGCCATTGCCCTGTGGCAGCAAAAAAATATAACAACGGATGCTGAACTGGCTGAAGCATTAAACGGACACAGTATTGCGTTCGCATATCATTCCGGCAAAATCGAAAATGAGAACATTACGTATCATGATACCAGAGAGATTTTTGAACATGACGGAGTAACTTCTTACACCGGAGATCTGCGGACATTGTTTGAAATCCGCAATGCCAAAGATGCGAACGAATTGTTTCTTACTTCGTTCCATGTAAAACGCGCTTTCGATGAAGAATTTATAAAAGAATTGCATCTGCTCTTAACCCAGAATACTTACGACACGCGCAGATGGCAGCTGGGCGAACGCCCCGGAGAGTACAAGCAACACGATTTTGTCACCGGCAAAGAAGAGATTGGCGCCGCACCGGAAGACGTATCGGAAGAACTGGATGAACTGCTCTCGGAGCTTACAGACGCGGCAGACCGTAATGCACTGACTGCCGCGGCATACTTCCATGCAAAATTTGAAAATATTCATCCTTTTGCTGACGGCAACGGTCGCGTCGGCCGCTTGGCAATGAATTACTTTCTGATCCTGCACAATCATCCACCTATCATCATCCACGAAGAAGACCGTAAAAATTATTACGTGGCATTGGAGGCATGGGATAACCGGCAGGATCTTGATCTACTTTGTAT
>JAAUZY010000051.1 GCA_014804355.1 Lachnospiraceae bacterium | reverse complement strand
CGGAATGGAATAAGCGGTTTCTTTCCGAAAAAGGTAAAATCACAACAGCTGAACCTATTTGAGCACTTTAAAATAGAGGATTCTGGGGCATTCATATTTTAGAAATGGGGAAACTCAAAAGATTCCAATATTGAAGTCGGGATAGATATCGTGTATAATAATGGATGCTATGATACTGGCGATTCAGGAGGTTACACGCAATGAAGACAATTAAAGGGAAGCTGATGATCATTGTTTCGATAACGTCTTTTGCCGTTTTGTTTATCGGTTCTGTCGTAAGCGCTTTGAGCATCGGTAAGGCTGACACGGGCAGTGCGGTCGGTGCAGGACTTGTGATCGGCGCGATCGGAATGGCGGCGGTTGATTTGATCGTAGGAACCACGTTCAATAAGGCGCTGCGACCGCTGGCGGAGCTTAAGCAATTCGCCACAGGTAATTTCAGCGGTCAGGATAGTGCGGGCAGTAAGGCAAAGGTGGCAGCCGGATTTAAGGATGAGATGGAAGAGGTTACATATGCTACCAGCAGCATTAAGCAGCATATCAGGGAGATTACTACGGGCACGAATAAGGAAGCGACGAGCATAGCAGAGACTGCTTCGGAGGCGTATACCGAAATGGCGACCCTGAATAATAATATTGACGAGATGGACCAGATTATGGAACGGCTCATTGGCCAGGTTGAGGAAGCGGCGGAAGTGACACGGTCGATCAGTCAGGCAAGTAATGATATCGGTGAGACGGTGGATGATGTTTCGCACAAAGCTTCTGATTCTGCGGGCGCTTCCAGAGAGATTAATACCCGTGCGGAGAAGCTGTATGTGAGTACGGTGGAGTCTAAGAAGCAGGCGAGTCTGATCTATCACAGCACGGAGCATGAATTGGAGCGTGCGCTGAAGGAAGTGGAGAAGATCGAGATCATCAAGAACTTGTCGCAGGAGATCGGGGGTATTGCCAACCAGACGAATCTGATCGCGTTAAATGCGGCAATCGAGGCGGCAAGAGCCGGCGAGGCGGGCAAAGGATTCGCTGTGGTTGCCGATGAAGTGCGGAGTCTGGCGGAGAATTCACAGGTTACAGTGGACAAGATACAGAAAGTAATAGATGATGTGGTGAGTTCCGTTATGGATTTAAGAGACAGCGCTACGAAGCTGTTAAGCTTCATGACGGATCACGTGATTCAGGATTATCATTCCATGGTGGACACAGCCGAGCAGTATCAGAAGGATGCGGCATTCTTCGACAATATTGCCAGCGATCTGGGAGCGGCTTCCGAGCAAATGGGTGCTTCCGTGGAGGAGATGCTGACATCGCTGCAGACGGTGACAGGGTTAAACAGCGTGATTGTCGACGAAGTCCACAATGTAGCGGAGGCTATGCAGCATACCAATGTCGGTTCTGAGGAGATACTGCGCAAAATGGCGATTCTGGACAGAAGCAGCCGGTCCCTGCAGGAGATCGCGTCGACATTTAAGATCTGATATGTTTTTGCAGGCAGTAGAGTGCCAGCACATTGGGCAGTACCATAAGGGCGTTGATCAGATCCGTGCTCTCCCAGACGAGACGCATCGGGATGATAGCGCCGAGATAGATCATCACAGTATAAGCGAGCTTATAGAACGGGATACCTTTTTTACCCATAAGGTATTCCGTTGCTTTTTCTCCGAAATATGACCAGCCGATCAACGTGGTGACAGCGAAGGCAGCGAGAGAGATTGTCAGGAAAGCATCTCCGACATAGGGCAGATGTGCGAAAGCAGCCGCAGTCAGTCCGGTCTCGGCGGCTCCTGTGACGGAGGCGGGGTCGTAGAGCATGTTGGCGACGATAACCAGCCCAGTGATCAGACACATGACCACGGTGTCCCAGAATACGGCAGTCATGGATACATACGCCTGTATGCGGGGGTCCTTGACATGGGAGGCTGCCGCGGCGATGGCGGAAGTACCGATTCCGGCTTCATTGGTGAAGAGGCCCCTGGCGATGCCGTAGCGTACGGCGTGTTGCAGGGCAGCGCCCGCCATGCCGCCGGCCATGGAGCGGAAGCCGAAGGCGCTTTTCAGGATAAGTACACAGGTATCGAGCAGTACGCTTCGATAGAGAATCAGCAGCAGTATGCAGCCTAACAGATAGATGAAGCTGATAGCCGGAACCGTGCGTTCGCACAGATTGGCAATACTGCGGACACCGCCCAGAATCACCGCCGCGGTGAGAAGGGCCAGAATGATTCCGACCAGATGGGGCGACAGACCGAAGGAAGCGGAGGCCGCCTGTGTGACGGAATTCGCCTGTGTGGTACAGCCGACACCGAAAGCGGCAAGCAGTGTGCAGAAGGCATACAGACTGCCAAGTTTATTGTTATGTAAACCGTTTTTTAACACATACATGGGACCGCCAACGTAGGAGCCGTCATCACGGCGGCTGCGAAACAGGACGCTTAAGTAACATTCGCTGTATGCGGTAGCCATGCCCAGAATACCGGTGATCCAGCACCAGAAGATGGCACCCGGGCCGCCCAGGGCTACGGCGGTTGAGACGCCGATGATATTGCCGGTGCCCAGCGTAGCTGCCAGTGTGGTGGCGAGAGCGGAGAAGGGTGACAGGTTCTGCTCCGTATTGTCGGCTTTGCCCAGAGAGAGCTTCAGGGCATAGAGGAGATTACGCTGCGGGAAATGCAGCTTAACGGTAAAATAGATGTGCGTGCCTAACAGCAGCGCAAGCAGGGGAAATCCCCAGATCAGGTCGTTGAGTCGCTCCAGTATTGACATAGACGGTATCGCTTTCCGCTCGATTATATTTTCAGTATATAAATATGGGGCGGTAAAAAGAACTAAAATGTGGTAAGATGGATAAAAAGTGGGACGATCGGAGATTTCGGAATGGAGATTACTATGGAAGAGAGAGCATATGAATGGGCACATGCACTGTGTCATTATGCGGGTGAAGGAGAAACGTTTCTGCAGGAATTCTGGCAGATGCTGACACAGTCGGAAGGGGTCTTTCGGGAATTTACATATTATCTGGAACATCAGGATTTCTTATGTGAGTATAAGATAGCGGGATACAGTGTAGTAGACCTGATGGTCTGGCAGATGGATCACTTCAAGGCACAGATGGACCGGGGCAGAGATGATATGAAGAACAATGGGGATAAGATGTTACTGATGGCGTTTCATACCATGCTTAAGATGGAGCGTGATCCGGAGCGGTATGTGAATCTATTGCAGACCGAGACAGGGACGGATTATCCTGAGAAATATAAATAAGAACGGGAGAAGTACATAAGATGAATAAAGAAGAGATCAGGATTAAGAATGTGATCGTGCATATTCTGGATTCTACCATCGGTATGCCGGTGTTGTCGGATACGGAACTGGAATACGGCTCTGAGGTGGCGGAGTTTCTGAAGGAGCATATCGCACGGATCAGTTCCGGAGACGACGCAAAGGAGTGTCGTTTTTATAAAGAAGAATCGGAGGTATACCATCTGCTGAACGCCTATGCGGACGAAGATTTCGTGTCGGTCAGCAAGGATATTGCCACGCAGCTCTATGAGATCATGAACAGCAACATAGATATTCCGGCGGCGGATCTGATGGTGGTGCGTTTTAAGGAAGGGGAGGATGAGTATCTGGCTCTTCTTAAGATGAATTATAAATCCCTCTACACGCATCGCACGATGGCGACAGAGGACGGCGAGGGCAACAGCAATGAGATCATCCGGCATAAGTCGATTCTTCCATCGGAGACCCAGCGGCTGACGGAAGCGGCGATCATAAGGCTGCAGGATCTGGCGTTGTGGGTGATCGAGAAAAAGTATGAGGTGAACGGAGAGAAGACTAACTATTTCTCTTTTCTCTTCTTAAAGTGCAGCGCGCATCTGTCGCATAAATCCAAACTGTCCATCGTGAGCCGGGCTGTGGAGAGTGTACAGAAGGAAGGATTCGACGAGACGGAGCGGTTCGAGAAACAGATGCGTGCCAAGAGCATTATACAGGAGGAGATCGAGGAGAAGGGCGGTTTCGTGGTAGAGGAGTTGGCGGAGAGAATCTTCGATGAGCAGCCAGAATTAAAAGTGGCTTTTCAGGATAAAATGGAAAAGTATGATATGGTGAAGGAAGAGATCCAGCCCCAGAGTGAAAATACGGTGCGTAAGTATCAGAGCCAGCACTTGTACACGGATACGGGGATCGAGATTAAGATACCGATGGAACAGTATAAGAATCCGAGAAGCGTGGAGTTCATCACGAATCCCGACGGAACGATCTCGGTGCTGATTAAGAATATTGAACATCTGGAAGCGAAGCTGTAGAAAGCAGGAGTGGTGAAGCGTATGGGGACGATATTGGATTATCTGAAAGAATACGGTGATTATACCTTGCAGGAGAAGCCTCTTAGCGAAGTGGACAGTCTGGTGCTCAGCCAGTTTGCTTATCTGAAATTTGACGAGGTGGTGCCCGGTGCCGATGAGGAACAGACCATGGTGAGTCTGCGTGAGATTGCTGAGCATGAGAAGTATGACAGCCTATACAGTGATGAGCGCTATCGGAAGGAGAACACAGCGCTTTTTCAGGCAATGTATCGGGGCAGTCGGTTCGGTGGTTTGAAGGTTGGGAGTTATGTAAACTATATTGACCTTGAGACGGAGACACAGTTTTCGGCGGTGACATTTCTTCTGCCGAACGGCATAAGCTATGTGGCATACCGTGGAACCGATGAGAATATCGTAGGATGGAAAGAGGATATGAATCTGGCCTTTTCGGAACCGGTGCGCGGACAGTACATGAGCGTGGACTATCTGGAACGCGTGGCACGCAGGATACAAGGGGATTTCTATGTGGGCGGACACTCTAAGGGCGGCAATCTGGCTACTTACGCCTGCATGAACTGCCGGGGAGAGGTGCGGCAGCGCATCTTTGCGATCTTCGATCACGACGGACCGGGATTCCGACCGGAAGTGAAGGAGCAGAGCGCTTACGGTGAGATCGCAGACAGAATCCATAAGACGATACCGCATTCTTCTTTAGTGGGAATGCTTCTGTATACGGACGGCGCTTACCGGGTAGTGGAAAGCAAAACCATCGGGCTGGCACAGCATAATCCTTATACATGGCTGGTCGATGGCGATCACTTCCGGATCGTCGAGGAATTATACGAGGGTCGCAGGTTCATGGACGAGGCGTTAAACCAGTGGATACTTTCACTGGATCAGGAGCAGATGCACACCTTTGTAGATACTTTCTATAAGATCATACTTGCTTCCGAGACCGATAACCTGATCGACTTTACCGCCAACTGGTTTCAAAGCATACACAAGATCAGCGCGGCGCTTAAGGGTATTGATCCGGAAACCGGCAGGGTTATGATCCGGATCATGAAGTCTCTCTTTGACATTGTCTCGCTGAATGCCAAAGAAAGGGTAAAGAGCAGGACCGAACTGCAAAGAGAGAGATTCGATGAAGGGATGCTGCAGTTGGAGCAGATGTTTACGAAATAGGCTGTTGTGCGGCGAAGTATCGTAGGAGCTGTTCGCCGCCAGCCTCCGTCATGCGTTCGGGATGCCACTGGACGGCCATGACGGGCAGACTTGTGTGCATGATTCCCTCGATGGTATTGTCGCCGGAGCGGCATACGCAAGCAAGCCCGCTGCCCAGCCGGTCTACGGCCTGATGGTGGGCGGAATTGACCAACGTACTTGTGCCGTATAGCTGATAGAAGAAATCCATGCGGTTCAGTCCGTTGTGATAGACATAGTGATATTGATCCTTACCGATCCACTTGTGCATATCCGCGGTGTCGATATCCTGTACGATCGTTCCGCCAAGCTGTACATTGATTAACTGCATCCCTTTGCATATGCCCAGTATGGGCTTTTTTTGTTTCATAAAAAAGCTGAGCGCCTGCAGCTGTATGATATCCAGTTCTGTATCAATATTGTAGGAACCGTGGTTGTTCTGTCCGAAGAAGGCGGGTGTGATGTCCCCGCCGCCGGGCAGCAGCAGATGACTGGCAAGCGCCGCTTCCTCCACGGACAGAGTGGTAATATAAGGAATCTCCAGACGATGGAGAGCGGTTTCATAATTGTGTGTGGCGTCGGCGCGCCCGACGATTGCGATAGCGGCAGAAGGCATAGGATGTTCCTCATGACGTCAATATTACTATAGTATATGTGGAACTGTGGAAATTGTCAGTGAGAAAGGCATGGGTATTAGCATACGTGGGTCGCCGGCAGGCAGTCGGGTGCACGGAATACTAGGAACGGCTGTTTAACAGCGGAACGGGTCCGGATATGACTTCCCGCGCCACATACAGTACGCTGTCCATGCGTGCCTGCATGCTCCATTTGACCAGTGTCAGTTCGCCGCGGGAGATCTCAATGCAGGTGATACACCGGGGATGCACGCAGCTGCCGGTGTTATAATAATAGGCAGGTTCGGCGGGCAGCACGGGGCGATGAGTATGCCCCGTGATTAAGATATGCCCGTTTTCTTCGGCCCAGCTGCGTAGAGTTTCTTCACATTTTTCTTTTACTTCGTAGTTTTTCGCTGCACTGGTGGGGTCTAAAATGCCGAGATTTTCCAGTGGGTTCCAGAAGTATCTTACCAGGAAACGCGCCAGAGGCCAGAGTATGGAATTAAGCAGACTTGCCTGATGACCGTGGGTCAGATACAGCGATTTCTCGGGTGCTGACTGTGAATGAAGAATGATGCCTTCATAGTAGCCGGGACATTTTCTCTTGACGATGTCGTGATTGCCGTAGATCAGATAGAGACGTTCCCGTTGCTCAAACTTGGCGAACATGTCGTACACATCGCTGTGGATCTCGGTGATGTTTTGCAGTTTCCTGTTTTCCCATAATTCTTCCCCGTCGCCTAATTCAATATAGGTAAAGCCGTTTCGATAATAGTAATCCATAGCCGCAAAGTACAGGTGCTGATTCTTCAGAAAGTTATTCGAAGCGGTGCCCACGCCCCTGTGGCAGTCGCTGACAAGGACATATTTCGAGCAGTGATTCAGCGGAAGTACAGGGGCCTGTGCAAAGGCGCGGTTCAGACGATCCCCGGCGCTCATGGTTTTTCCTTTCGTTTCGGCGGACGGCAGCCACACTTCTTGTGACAACGTCTGTTGAATCTGCGTATGCGGAATAGTCTTCTGAATGCCGCGGGAAGATAGTAGTAAAGGAAAAGAATGCGGTCTTCGGTGCGGATAAAGGGTCTGGTGACGTAGACGTACAGTTTGCAGCATACGCGGTTTACGCATTGGGAAAGCTGACGGTGGAAGCGTGTCAACAGATTGAAGTCTTCGGAGTAGGACGAACGAAAGATGAAAGAGCAACAGAGACCCTGAATGTCGAGTTGTTTCAATTCATAGCCTGCGCGGCATAACCCCTCATAGAAAGCGTCACACATTTCCAAATCGGGAAAACAGATGGAAGCGTGCAGACATAATTCGGAAGGGTTTGAGAAAAGACCGGGCTCGAATATCGTGAGCCACCAGTGTCTTTCGGAAAGTTTGAGACAGTCCGTGTCGTTGCGGCACAGACACAGCGTGCATGGAAGCATTTCATCGTCTTCAACGGCGGAAAAGTGAGCCGTCTTGTATTCTTCCGCAGAGAGAATCCGGTCAGCGTGGTAGATCCCGATTTCCGCACCGGTGTTGATGCCGTATTGCCCTTTCCAGAGCTCGATCAACCATGTTCTGCCGCGATAGTCGAAATAGATCGGCAGGGCGTCGAAGACCATCTGGAAGCGGGGTGCCATATAGTCATAAAGCCATGTGTAACCGGCCGTTTTCTGCCATGCGTCAAGCGTGGACGAGAAGAAGCCGCAGCGGCAGTGATAGGCGTAACCGAAAGGCTTAGCAAGTTGTTCTAACAGGGAACATTTCTGACATTTATCCATACATTTGATACGGCAGATGATCTTCCGTCTGCGGTACCATGAGAAGATCATACAGAATAGAACGAGTAATAATAAGATAAGCAGTGCATAGTACATAATCTGTAACCTATAATCCTATGTGGTTTTACTCTATTTTATGCATGGAAATTATAGGGGTGCTAAAGATAAAATGTGAAGACATTTTCATTGCGTTTTGTGCCGAAGCGAGGACTGATATAGAAATATAGAAGGGCTTGAGTGTATGTAGTAGGTTATGCGGTCTTTTTCTCAAGCTCCTCGATGCGCTGGTCATGCTGGTCTATTTTCTTAATCAGCAGGCTGATGGTTTCATGATCTAATTTACAAGCATTGATTTCATGCTGCATGATTTCTAAGCGGGCTTCTATTTTGTCGAAGCGGCTATTTACACCGTCGAAACGATTGTCCATTCTTCTATTGATTCTGTCTTCCATTCGACCCATTTCTTCTAAAATAGCATTAAACATTTCTCTTGTTTCCTTATCCATAAGTTGAATCCTCCTGTGGAATGAGTGTATCACAATTGAAAGGTAGTGTCTATGGATTTTGTACATAAAAATATATTTTTAGAAAATATTATATACGGTATTTCGAATACGCTATGTAAATTCCAATGTGTGCTGGAATGTGTATTTTTAGGCAAAGTGAGTGGGCTATGGAGCCTGTGGCGTGTCGGGGTATAGAGCTGCGATAGATCGAGCTGTTCCCGAAGCTACGGATATCGTGTCATAGGTTACGGGTGCCTTGTTGTATGTGATCTCCACATTATGGTTTTTTCCTTCAGTACCTGGAGTGTATGAGAACAGCAGCAATACATAATCGCTGACTGATTCCCTGCGGCTCAGAAGTGGAGAATCCACGTTGATATCCGTGATCGCAATGGTTATCAGATCGCCGGTTTCGCTGCCGTCGATATGGGGCTCATAAGCGTATGTGTGCGGTAATCCGTTGTAGTAGATATATTGGCAGTCATTCTCCGTAATTACATACCATTTGCCCGAGTCGCAGGAATCCAGTACATTCAGGAGAGCAGTCGATACGTCCTGCTTAGTGATGCGGGTTAAATCCAGAATATTCGGGGCAGAGGAAGCGTGTAGGGAACTGTCGTCATCAGAGACAGAACTATCATTAATATCCTCGATTATTTCGGCGGCCTCCTCTGTACTCAGATATTCTACACGGACAATATCATTATTTTTATCACGAACCAGCCGCAGATCAACAGTCCCGCGTTCGTTATAGTTAAAATTCTCGAAAGAACCGTCTGATCTTATATCCACCAGAAGGCGGACGCGGGCATTATGATAATAGTAAGCATCTTTGATAGTGATAATGTCGTTTTGGTTGTATTCGTCCAGAAGTCCTTTATCTTCCAGATAATCACTTAAATATTCGTAGGAAGAATCAGTATTTTGAAACTCATTCCACTCGTCAAAGTAGTCAGTATCATCCATAAAGTCTGCATCATCGAATAGATCTTCATATTCATCAGACAAGATGTAGAAATAGTCGGCTCTGCCGTCCTTTTTACATTTTTCAAGCCAGTTTTTCCTTGATTCTTCATCCAGTTCTCCGGATAAAACGGCGAAGAAATCAACCTTGCCTTCTTCGTAGGCCTTGAGAATATAATGGTCTATAATATTCTTTTTTCTTTGTATATCCGACATATCTGTACGTTCGAACATACCTATACAGCATGCAAAGAATGAGATGTTTTCGTCCTCATACATGTGGTCAAGATAATTCTGCTGTGTTTCTGTGTCTAATTCTAAGAAAATAGCTCCGAAGTAGGTCAGCATTTCTTCGTCATAATATTTTTCTGCTAAGGAATCCATATTGGTCTCACCTACATATTCCATACTGACAATGAAGGGATATTCTAACGGGCGGGAAGCAGATTTCGCAGCTTTTGGTACTATGCGTTCAATCAGTGCGGTGACTGCTGACATTGCCGTTGCATCTGATATATATTTTTCGGATTTTGTACTGAAGAAGACTGGCAGTGTTCTCTGATCGGACAGCGTGATCAGTGTACTGCTGTATTTGTTCTGCGCTTCTGCGGTCAGGTTATAACCGATCTCGATGATATAAGGAGCTTGGTAGTATGTTGACTGTATGTAGTTGTACAGAGTTACGGAGTTACTAGTTCCGGAATCATCGGTTACAGAATCATTGTCACCAGGGCGGTAGATTTCCTGAATATCGTCACCGGAACGGTAAGCTTCCTGAATTTCCGTGGAGGCAGCAATTACGATATCCATATCTTCCTGCGTCATCCTACCGTTTTTCAGTGATGTCCGGCACTGGGGCGTGATATGGCGGACAAGGTTCTTCATCTCGGAATCTCTCCATGAACCAAACGAGTGGTACTCGTCTTTGCGAACGAGAACAAGGTGGCTGTAGCCATTCGTAACAGTGGAAAGCGGTTTGTCTGCTTCGGTAGCGCCGCCTGTAAGAATATAGAAGATTCCGTCTTCATATTCGATGTTGTAATCCGGTGTCTGACTGATGGCATTGGAATTCTGTGCCGCAGTATTTCCGGTATCAGCCGCAGTTTGGCTGTCTGAGGAATCGATAGTACTGTTCGTTGTTTCACCGTCGGATGAGATCGAAGTGTCGGTTAGCGTTATGTGGTCAGTCGATGATTTCGTGGTAGGCGCTGCATATGCGCCGAGAACCGCTGCACCGCCGACTAATATGCCCGTAATAAATACAGCGGCAGTTTGTACTGCTTTGGGAATTTTCTTGTATTTCATGATTGCCTCCAACCGTCCTTTCAATAATTCTTTGCTTTCGTTTAGGGTAACGGAAGCCAGCGTGTCCTGATAGGAACCGCTTGTGCCAATGGCATTTAGCAGCGTGTCACCGTAAGATTTGCGCGATTTGTCGGAAAGTGTCGCAATAACTCTCTCATCACAGGAGAGTTCGCAAGTCCGATTGATCTCGCGACCCATCAGGTAAGCGAAGGGATTAAACCAGTGCAGACAGATGGTAAACTGTACCAGCCATTTATAGAACATGTCCCGCCTTTTATAATGAATCAGTTCGTGCAGTACCGTGTAATAGAAATCATCTTCCGAAAGATCGATTGTCGGAAGCACAACACGGGCGTGTGTGAATCCGATTAACAAGGGTGATGATACGAGATCGTTTACGCATAATTCGACAGTGCCCTTAATATGATTTTCGGTCATGATCTGTCCGAAACGTTCCAACAGGATGATATCATCTACAGGTTTGCTTCCGGCGATGACATATTTCACAAAACTCTGATAGACGGTGATCTTGCGCACAAACAGAAGCAGTGCAGCGACCAGCCAGAGTATGCAGAGTGCCTGAACGGTATTTTTCGGTACGCGGTGTGCCGGTTTGCTTTCTGATATATCATCGACAGATTGCGGGAAATTATCGTTGCCGATTCTGGAGTATGTTATGGCAACTTCGGCTGCCGGATTGTCCATACTGTCTGTTGCAGTATCTTTTTTAGTGGAAGAAACTTCTGTATTCGATTCGATATTAGCATTGTCGTTGCTGTCTGTATAGGCGGCAAAGTCCTCAGCATTCGGTTCGATATCTGCATTATTGTTGCTGTCTATATGGGCAGGAGAGTAAGCTCCTGATTGTTCTACTAGCTGTTCCGCCTGCCTGAAAAGGTTTCCTATCAAGCTTGTTTCAGGTGTTATAGGAAGGAGAAGGCGGGCAATTACCAGAAGCCAGATATAGTACTGCCAGCGTTTGCTCAGCCGATTTCGGTATAACGGACGGCAGACGAAAAGAAGCAGGATCAATATAGTTCCCGAAAGCGACAGAGATAAAATTGTTTTAAATAATACAAGCATGTTTAGCAGTCCTCCGTATCGATGTCGTGGGAGATTTCGGCGTTTAATTTATCCCAGTATTTCTTCAAATCCTCATAATCCGCGGCGGACAGCAGATCCTTCTGTATCAATGCGGAGACAAGACCCTTAGCATTGCCTTCATAGACTTTGTGGAGAAATGTCTCTGTCTGTGAAGACTGGTATTCATCTGCGGATACGATTGCCGTGTATTTGTTCCGGTGTCCGATCTTATTGGTTTTCAGAAGTCCCTTGTCGATCAGACGGGAAAGCAAGGTGATGATGGTATTCTTCGTCCAATCCATTCCTTTCTCTGACAGTGCTGTAACGATCTCAGCATAAAGCGCCGCCCCGCCGTTTGCCCAGATCACTTTCATCAGTTCCAGTTCATAGTCCGATATCTGCTGCATGGTATAGCCTTCCTTTATATGTCTAATATAAGCGTACAAGATGTAATCTAAACAAAAGATAACACTTTGTACGCTTAGTGTCAATACTTATTTTGATGTATTGAAGAACACATTAAAAGAACGAAAGAAGTTGATTGTATTTAAAAATATGGTATTGTACTATTAGAGGTGAGTCCTACCGTAAAGTGGACTGCTAAAGAGTTAGTGACTCTGATGGAGTTACTACACAAATGGTTATGTGAAAACGACTTAATTTGACAAAATGGCACAATATGGAGGCAGCATATGGAATTAGCGGTTTTATCTGATATACATGGCAATTACGAGGCGTTTCAGAGATGTGTGGAATATGTTTTGGAGAGAGATATCGACACGTTTCTCTTTCTAGGCGACTATCTGGGCGAATTTCCGTATCCGCAGAAAACGATGGAGATACTATATTCTCTCAATGAGAAATACAAATGCTTTTTTATTAGAGGAAATAAAGAAGATTACTGGCTCAGCCGGAGATATGACGACGATTGTGTATGGAAAAACGGCAATTCAACCGTGGGAGCCATGAAATACTGTTATGCAAATCAGACCGAGAAGGATATTGAATTTTTTAAGAATCTTCCGATCTGTCAGGAGATCATACTTGAGGGTGCCGCGCCGATCATGGCCTGCCATGGTTCGCCCGATAGAAATAATGAGAAATTACTTCCCAACAATGAAAAGACTAAAAGTATTATTGATCAATGCCCATATCAGTATATCATCTGCGGGCACACACATGTACAGAACGCGACGGCGTATGGCGATAAAATTGTCCTGAATCCGGGAGCGGTAGGTGTGTCCTTACATAGCGACGGCAAAGCGCAATTCATGATTCTGCGGCAGAATATGCATGAGTGGGAATATGAATTTATCAGTCTGGATTATGACAAAGAGAGAGTCATAAAAGAGTTGCATGAATCCGGGCTTCATGATATAGCACCGTATTGGAGTATGGTGACAAGACATTTGATACTTACCGGAGAGGTATCGCACGGAACCGTTTTATCCAGAGCAATGGAATTATGCAGGGAGGAAAATGGTGCGTGCGATTGGTATGATGTTCCTGAGAAATATTGGGAAAAGGCTGTGGAGGAGCTGCTGGTATGTCGAGATTTTAATGTGCCTTTTTTCAGATAGTTTATACTTATATTATTTTATAATTGATATTGATTACGACAATCAATAGGAAGGAGACATCGGCATATGAGAAAAGATTTAGTTCCGTTTTGGGAGAAATCATATCGGGAATATGATACGATTGCATTTTCTAATGAGCCTAATGTAACTATTACTGAATTTGAGCATTTGTTGAGTGATAAGGCAAAAGTGTTGGATGTAGGGTGCGGAGAAGGTCAAAACGCCATATATTTAGCCGGAAAAGGACATCATGTTGACGCTTTTGATTTGTCCGAATATGGGATTGCAAAGCTAAAACATAGATGTGAATTATCTAACGTGCAGGTAAATGCATTTACAGCAGACTTAACGACATATCAGTTCGAGCGGTACTATGATATGATTACTTGTTTTGGCACATTACATTTTGTATATAAGAATGAGTGGAAAAAGTTTATAAAAAACGCAAAAGAATATACGAATATTGGCGGTATTCATATCATTCAAATATTTACGGATGTTGTGCCGGCATCTGAGGATATTGCACCATTT
>JAAUZY010000050.1 GCA_014804355.1 Lachnospiraceae bacterium | reverse complement strand
TCAAGTTTATTTCCCGATTTAAAATCGTCCAGAATCCGGCATTGGTTACTGTCTTTCTGTATTTTGAGTTTTCTTTTTTTACCCTTTTTTCCTTTCCCACACGTATTGCCTTGGTGCACCCTCATCCCATCACCCATCTGCTCTGCAATAAAAAACGGGGATTTTGTGGATTCACCTGTTTTATGTATAACAGCAGAATCCATATTTCCCCCAAGGATAGCGTCAATATCTTTCAATTCCCCTATGGCAAGATGTTTTCCAATCAAAGCAATATTCGTTTCTGCGGCAAACCTGCGCACATTCTCTGCAAAGTGTTTCCCAGTGTCAAGTTCCTTCATCATCGGGAGAAAGAGTTGCACCAAAGCCATACGTGCTGATGGGTCAAAATAAATCAGCTCCTTCCCACCCAAAAAAATCCTGTCCGGGTTCTTACAGCTATGGTCACATTTAGTAAATATCCTGTGGAGCATTTTTAACGCCGCCTTAATGATAAAAAGATCTTCTATTACTTCTTCACATACAAAGACCACCCTGAATTTTTCTTCCAGTTCAGAAGAGCTGAATGTATGGTAGGCATATGTTATCTTCAATCCTATGGCATCACATTTTTCCTTTATCTGTACAAATGTACATCCATGGTCAAAATCAAGCACAAGAAGCTGCATTGCAGCACAGTTATCAGCTGACATCCCTCCGATAAGGTGCGCCGGAACAATCGCATGTCCTTTGTTCCCGTTGAGGTCAGCTAACTCTTTCAGGTCGATCTCCTGCCAAAGCCCGGTTGTCCTTTCTTTTATCTTAGCTATTTCCCATCCGCACGGTTTTGCGCTATATGGTTCGTTATCTACACTTACCTTAACTTTCATGATACTTTACCAGCTTTCCTCGGCTTCTATTTGATTATCTGCCAATTTGTTGTTTTACATATAAGTTGGTAAATGGATAACATTTCAATAATCATATAAAGCATAGGAAGGAGACTTGGAGAATGTTTGACCACTATCAGGATGTCATGGACGTATATGATGTAGCCGAAGCTCTCTGCATCGGCAAGAACCGGGTTTATGAATTATTGGGAAACGGCAGTTTAAAAGGTTTCCGGATCGGCAGGGTATGGAAGATCCCAAGGGCCGCTGTAGAAGAATATATCTTAACCCAGAGCCGGCTGAAATGAATGCGGATTAAGGCTGTTGGTAAAAGCCTCTGTGCGCTATCTCCAGAGGCTTTCAACTCCCCTATGACCTTTAACCTCACATATCAGTTGTTACATAATATTCTCTCAATCAATAAACCGAAAAAACAGAAAAAAAGGCTATTTATTATATACCGCTCCCACTTTCCTGCTTTTCTGCGTTTCATATGGATTGTGTAATGGATATAATATCAAGATATGTGTTTTTTCAAGAAATCCGCAGGAGTGATCGCGGGTATATTTGAATTTGCAAAGTCGTCAATATTTCGGGTAATGATATAGTCTGCACTATTTTGTACAGCACATTCGTCGTGCAGGCAGTCCTCAAAATCAGAAAAATCATTTCTCTCTAGAGCATGCCGTACATGCTCATGATCAACATTTGCTATTTGAAGAAAATCCAATATTCCAAGCAATAAACGCCTGCGGTTTTCAGCAGAGTAATGCTTCCGAAGGATATAAAAAATATTTGAAACGGAGTGCAGTGCAATACATCCGTCCAGTTTTTTGGATGCACAGAGGGATAATACATTATTGGACGCTTCATAAAAAGGATCGCGCTTTTCCAGAATATCTAAAACAATATTTGTATCAATTAAAACGCGCATACTTTTCCTCCCTCATCTCTTCCAATTCTTTTTTATAGTCGAAATCAGCCGGCAATGTTCCCGCAAATGACTGTAATACATTAAATCCTTCCATACTTTTAGAAATATCATCGAGTTCTATTGACTGCTTTGCTCCTGCATTCTGTTGAGCCAATATCGAACAAATAAAATTATATAAAGATTCAAGTGATTGTTCCGGCATTTCACGGAGTAAGATGATGGTTTTTTCTAACGTTGACATTTATAACCTCCTCTATATCCATCTTGTTCCATTTCATCTTTAATATATTTTCAATCATTTTACCACATACAATTCAAAATAACCACCAGTTTTCTGTTAACGGTATGCAGCTCCGATCAGGCATATCTCCTGCAGCAAAGATATACAGTCCTGAAATCCTTTCCTGTAGGCCAGTCTCCCATAGCAGGCTCCGCTCGCTGTATAAGAAGATATCAGCCTGTCCGCCACCAGACGCTGCTCTTTTGTCAGACCGAGATTTTCAAACTGCTCTGTCTGGTCATCTATCTCCTTTTGTATCCCCATATATTCCACGTTTTCAAACAGAATATCATTCATCCCTTCATTTACGGAATAATCCGTAATGATATCAAGTATATTATCACTCATACATACACATCTCCTCTCTTCGTGTATTATTTCGTTTCTAATTTTTCCTGCTGTTCATAACAGTTCCCCCCCCCAGACTGTCTGAAAACCCCGATTTTTATCAAGGTATAGTCGTTTTTTCGCACTAAAAAATCAGGTTCTTCGGATCTAAACATTAATCCGTTACCTGACCTTGAAAACTGAATATAATACGCTGTCCTTTACGCTGCTTTTTTGCCAACCCTTTCCATCAATTCGTCAAATTCAAACATGTTCTCTGCCCTTGACAGATTATATCCCATTGCAAAGAGCGCAAACTCTCCATCTACTTTCCTCATACTTTTTAGCAGAAAGTAGTACGAACCATGCCATCTTTTTATTGTCCCAAACGGATGCTCTGATGTACATTTTCGTTTGTCCATTTTTTCCCGGTTTGGCCTTAGCTTAAACCTCACAACCTTCTTCTTTTTGTAGTGAAAACCTGCCGCCTTTTTCTTTTGGCTCCCATCGCTTCCCTCCGCCTCATCAGCTGGTGCCAGTTTTTCATCTTCCCGCCATTTTGCCTTTTTCTCCAGGCTGTCCTTGCTAAAGTCTACCTCTTTCCATGGGTACTTTTGACTCGTCACACATTTGTCTTTCAACGGGCACTGCCTGCACATCTTCTTATTACAGTACCTTATATCCCCATTCTTTTTTATGCTCTTCTGATAGAGCACCGCGCCGCCCGGGCAGTACACACAGTTGGCCTCCGGGTCCCTCACGAAATATCCTTCCACCGCCCGCGCTTTCATTTCCTTCTCTGTCCTGTTTGGATCCTGCAGGTCTGCTTTCTCTTTTGTCTCTTCCGGCTTATACCTTACCTCCACAACTTCCATGTCCTCTATACTGTTTTTGTATGCATCCGGAATCTTTCCTGCATGGAGACATTTTGCCAGCTCTGTTGGGTCTACACTTGTATGGTCGCACTCTGCTTCCTGGTATTCTACTTCAAGGGCATATGTATCTTTTCCGTCATCCGGTATCACATTAGGGATGATTCCATTCTCAAGGCAGGCTATGTAATCTTCATCCCGATGATACCCTTTATCAGCGACCACATTTACCACCTCATCCGGGCACTGCCCCTTAAGGTACTCCATTGTTGGCCCAAGCTGCCCATGGTCCGTATTGGCATTGGTCATTTTATAATCCATCATTATATGTGTCCCTGTATCAACCGCTGTCTGTACATTATATGCCGTATCCATGCCATTCTTCATTTTCATAAGCCTGCAGTCAGCATCCGTAAGGGACAGCTGGGATAATCCCTTTTCCTCCATTATTTTGCGGTATCTCTTGTATTTCTCAAGCCGCTCCTGCGTCTCCTTAAGCTTTCTCTCTAACTCTTCCCGCGTAAAGCGGCCTTCAACTGCCTCCTCGTCGGCATCCGATATTTCTATCAGCCGCATATATTCATCCGCATGGTCTGAAAGCCATTCCATACGCTCTTCCAGCTTATGTATTGTGAAATTGCGATCCTTGGAATTCCATGCCTTAAACTTGCTGCCGTCTATGGACACATCCCCTGTCTCAAGGTCAACCGTCACCCGTCTGGTGAACTCATGATACAGTTTTTTCATGCAGTCGATATTGTCTTTCCGGAAATCAGATATTACCCTAAAGTCAGGTGTCATCCCTTCCATCAGCCACTTCACCTCAATATTGACCTCGCAGGCCCTTGCAAGCTTTCTTGATGACCTGATTCCATTCCTATAACCATAAAGGTACATTTTTGCCATATTCGACGGCGGGAAAGACGGCCTGCCCTCTGCTGCAGGCGTAGTATTCTTAAAACCCATTTCTTCAAGATCTACATTGTCAATGAAATAGTTAATGATCCTTGCCGTACTGTCCGGAGCTATAAGCTCCTCAAATGTCGTGATCATCACTTGGTTACGGTCAATAGGTTTATCTACGTATGGCATGAAAAAGCACCTCCAAAAAATCTTTAAGGGATACCTAAATCATACCATATATAGTCCAAAAAGTCGTGCTGTCTGACATATTTTGTGTATTTTATTCAGTTTTCAAGGTGCTGTTTTTATATATAAACCACCCATTGTATCCGGGTGCATCTATCAATTATTTCACCCTATGAGGGTGCTAGTTTTCGGACAGTCTGCCCCTATATGAATCCAGATCTCCGATTCTAATGGTGGTTGATCTGCTTCTTCCGCCCTTTGGACATCGTGTCAGGAAGTGTCCTGCTCCGCTTCCTCCTGACATTCTTTCTGTATCTGGATGGACTCTGACTGCATATCCTGATAGGAAATGACTTCCAGTTCCTCCATATGTGCTTCTATGTACTCCTGTATCTGTTCTTTGTTTATGAAAAACCGATGATCCGGAAGATAAGGTATCATATACCCCTCGTCATCCAGCGTTACAAGGCGGTATTTTATTCCGTCCGGCTGGTCTGTTTCAAAACCATACTCCGGTTCAGAAAAATCCGTCGATGTTTCTATTGCAACCTCTTCCACCTTATAATTCACTGCTTTATCCGTTACCGGTACCATCTGATCATTTTCTGACAATCTGTCCTCATAATTATTAATTCGCATTATACATGACCATCCTTTCTGACAAAATCAGGGACAGGCATTTTCCGCCTGTCCCCGTTATCTGGCTACTATTTAATTTAACCGTACAACCCGCTCCTATAGTCGTTACTTATTCCTACACAGTCTGTTTTCCGAATCTTGTAAGATACTCCTGTGCCATCTGCAAAGAGATGTTTAATTTGTTCTGCAGCCTTTCCACGATATCGTCCTCAGAAAGCCCTAACTCAAATCCGGTTTCAATAATCCCTTCTGCCCGACCTTCTACCTGACCTTCAACTCTGATTTCATCAAATAAAGTACACATACTGCCATCTCCTTTTTCAAAAGCGTAATAATCAATCTTACTATTAGTTGCACCCGCCACCGTCATGATCACCGACCTATCTGTCCCATGATCTTCACTGTATTGTATGGCTTTTTCTCTCGCTTCATTCCTCGGCACGTCTCTGTCCAAAATAATCCCAAGCAAATTAAAGAGATCTATATTGTTTACATTATGAAGTGTCAGATCATTCTTTCTTCTATGAGTATCATCTTATAATCACTGACATACTTTTCCATCTCTTCCGGAATGTTGAGCATCTCGTGGAGGGTCGTAGCTCCATCCCATGGTTTTTCACCATAGCGAACATTACAAACTCTATTCCGTACACCATAGATTTCGAATACTCTGTTTCACACAAGAGTATTCGAAACCTTTCAGGAATTCTGCATAGTGACGTTCCACATTATATATGATTATCCTTCAGATAAAATCAGAGATCGACAATTTCCGCTTGTCCCTATTATTGACCATTATTCAGCTTAATCGCAAATTCCTCTTCTATGTCTGGTTCTTAGCTCTAGACAACCTGCTCTATTGTTTTCAGTCTGCTATGCTTTCTGCAATCTTCCAGCTTCTATTTCCCTCTGAAAAGCTCTTCCACGTTCATTATAAAAGTTCTGTCTTTCCTTTGGTGTCATATCCTTTGTAAGATAATAATTATACTCTCTCAATTTATGAATATCTTCAATAGTAAAATCAAGACTCAAAACAGGTTTTTCCATAATCATCCCTCACTTTCCAATAATACAGTTGGAGTAAGAATATCAATCGATTTATAACCCGTCAAATTAGTAATCGCCCTTACTCCATGAATTGTTTTAATGTTTACAATATGCTTAAAATTCCATGATATGATACAGTTACATTCTTCAACAACCGCTGCCGCAATATGTTGACAATCATCATAGCTTTTCTTTGTCAATATACCCATATCAATAATCTTTTGTGCCACCATCTCCAATTCATCCGTGATGTCTATGACTGAATAATTAATCTGTTCCAAAAATTTCCTTAATTCACTTCTTTTTGGTTCTGGACAATCAGCTACTTCTTCCAATGTGACTGTAGACAGATACACATCATATTTTCCATCCCTAAACATTTCCCATAACTTTCTTGTATCTGCCATCTTATCCGGTACATCTTCCTGCAATAGATGGCTAATAACCGATGTATCTAAGTATACCTTTAATTTTCGCATATAGCCTCACTCCTTTAATCTGGTTTCATATGCCAACATTGGTTTTAAATCCACTTTTCATTCAATCAAATTATCTAAGTGCATTTTTTCACAGATCAAAACCATCACGTTTACAACTGCCTCTAAATTTTATGTCCGATATAAACTCTGAATACCATTGTATTATCATTCCACTCATTTATAGTCCTATATACTTATATTATAACAGTTCTATACAATTTTACAATCAGACAAGCCATTAGCCCCACTTTCATATTTTTCTATCAGACATTAGAAAATTGCACATAGAAGCAGAGGAAAGCAACTTAAAACACCGCCATATCGAAGCCAATTTCTAAAGGTGCAAACTAGGTGCAAATCTATTCCTTATACTACAAAATTCCCCAATTCAAAAAGGGATTGGGCATTATGTTAATACGTTGCCGTGGCACACAAAAAGTATTTTTATCATAACGCTAAAACTCCTTTATTTCCTGTATTTTCAAGGCTTGTTGCCATTTTCATTGTTCTTGATTCCAAACACTTTTTCTCAAATTGT
>JAAUZY010000049.1 GCA_014804355.1 Lachnospiraceae bacterium | reverse complement strand
TTCTACAGTAACGTCAGCTTTGTTTACAACTGCTGTTAAGATGGTGGTAGATCCTGTCGGAGTCGGAACACGCTGTGCGGAGCCGATTAATTTGCCGTTCAGCTCAGGAATAACCAGACCGATAGCTTTAGCAGCACCTGTGCTGTTAGGAACGATATTTACAGCGCCTGCGCGGGATCTTCTAAGGTCACCCTTTCTCTGAGGACCGTCAAGGATCATCTGATCACCTGTGTATGCATGGATCGTGCTCATGATACCGGACTTAATGCCTGCCAGATCATTCAGTGCCTTAGCCATAGGAGCCAAGCAGTTTGTTGTACAGGAAGCTGCAGAAATGATTGTATCTTCAGCCTTCAGTGTCTCATGGTTTACATTGTAAACGATTGTAGGAAGGTCATTACCTGCGGGTGCAGAAATAACTACTTTTCTAGCGCCGGCATTGATATGTGCCTGTGCTTTCTCTTTGCTTGTATAGAAACCGGAACACTCTAATACAACGTCTACCTTAAGCTCACCCCAAGGGCAGTTATTTGCATCGGGCTCTTTGTAGATCTTAAGTGTCTTGCCATCAACTGTGATGGTATCTTCGCCTGCGGATACGGTATCTGCCAGAGCATATTTACCCTGAGAAGAATCATACTTTAACAAGTGCGCCAACATCTTAGGGCTTGTTAAATCATTGATTGCTACAACTTCATATCCTTCTGCACCAAACATCTGTCTGAATGCAAGACGACCGATACGGCCAAAACCATTAATTGCTACTCTTACTGCCATTTTTAGTCCCTCCTAAATAATGTTTTTTTATATAATTTTACCCTTCCGCATGCGCATCATTCACATGGAATTGGTAAAATTTAGTCAGCACGTTTATTTTACCTAATTTGTCCCAAAAATTCAAGATGTAATTCGAAAATAATTGAGAATAATTGTAAATTCCATGAGGTCCATATCAGAAAACACAATTGTTTTTATCGCCGAAATCAGTTATAGTAAATGAGGCTATGACTGAACCGATCAGATCATACCGGAAATTCAGGAATTTTTTCTGTTTGGATTCGAGTATCATAAAGCGCTTGAATCCTATACACCCATACAATTGCAAAGTACGATTACAAGGAGGTCACTATGCCGATCACAGCAGATTATCATTTACATTCCTCTTTCTCAGGCGATTCGAGCACCCCTATGGAAGAGATGGTCAAAAAGGGAATCAAAGCAGGACTGACACATATGTGCTTTACAGAACACAACGACTTCGACTTTCCCGTATCAGAATCATCACCGGCCGGTTTTTGGGAGCTAAACCCTGATGCCTATCTGTATGATTTTCTGAAGCTCAGAGAAAAATACGCCGGTCAGATCACGCTCTGCTTCGGCGTTGAATTGGGAATGCAGCCCCACTTATCCCGCAAAAACGCTGCCTTCGCCAAGGAACACGACTATGATTTTATCATCGCTTCCTCCCACATCTGTAACGGAAAAGACCCCTACTACCCTTCCTTCTATGAGGGAAGAACACAGTTTGAAGCATATCAGGAATATTTTGAATCGATTCTCGATAATCTGAAATCATACAGCAATTTCGATGTATATGGCCATCTGGACTATGTAGTACGCTATGGTCCGACAAAGGACGAGGGATACTCATACGAAGCGTACCGCGATATCTTTGACCGGATACTTGAAAAGATTATCTCTATGGAAAAAGGCATTGAGATCAATACCGCGGGACTCGCCAAGGGTCTTCGCAGTGCGAATCCATGCATCGGAGTACTCAAGCGCTACCGTGAATTAGGCGGCGAGATCATCACTGTCGGTTCCGACGCACATAAACCGGAACAAATCGCTTACGCCTTCGACCACGCCGCAGATATATTGAAAGAGTGTGGTTTCAGGTACTATACAACCTTTGAAAAGCGTAGTCCTTCGTTTCATAAATTATAACGGTATGCCTTTAGAATTTAACTATTCATTCCGATAAATAAAATGAACAGTTTCGACTTTTTAAGAACAGGAGTATCGGTTATGGATGAAATCACAGCGATGAAACAAGTATTAGATTCTATGGAAGATGTTGTGCGGCTGCGCAGTCAGGCAAGAGCCGAGCGCCGGGCCGAAGAAGCCGAAGCGCAGAGACGGGATTTTCAGGAAAAACTACAACGGGCTGCCGCCAGTAAAATAGAACTCGACAGCATATCCTCCGGCGTAAAAGGCAAACAGGATGCCGTACAGCGCGATCAGCTGATCGGACTGATGATGGCAGGATTCTAAGATTTCATAATTAAATATGGTAAAAAAGGATGGACATCTGCAAGTGATATCCATCCTTTTTAAATTATAAAGCAAATTCCCCGAGTATATTCCGAGTTTGCAAAGCAAATCCCGCAAGGTTAATCAGCGAAGCAGATTTACCTTTTTTACTTATACAGATCTACCAGATAATCAATCGCCATCTGCCGTATCTCGCTCTGTGCCACATACGGTGCGCCGTACCGCTCTTTTATACTTTCTACATACTCTTCTCCGCTTTCTTCCGCCATCTCGGCAAAATGTGCCTCCGCATCGAATGCAAGCCCGGCGTCTTCAAAAATCGCCTGATAAACCATTGACTCTTTCACGTCTTCCTCTGCACGCTGCGTCAATTCTTTCTCATACTCGATCTCATCATCAATATCCTCACCCTGACCATCGCTGTTCTTGAGAAGTGACTTCACTGCTTTCACATATTTCTTAGGATAAGTATTGACCGTAGAATTTTCCGTTACATATTCTGTCAGATAGTCATTTAAGTGCTCTTCCCGGAAATCCTGCTCTACCTTAGCGCGATATTCCGCTGCAGTGGATACACCTTCGGATTCGGACAGATTCTCTGCCACAAACTCATCAGTAAGCTCCGGAGCCTTCTGAATGCCGTTGATCGTCACCGCAAAGCTGGCGTCTTTACCGGCCAGTTCTTCACTATAGTTTTCCGGGAAAGTAACTTCCACCGTTACCTCCTCGCCCGGCTTGTGCCCGATCAACTGCTGCTCGAAGTCATCCACAAAAGAACCCGAACCGATGGTCAGATCATAGCCGGCTCCGCCACTGTTACCGCCGTCAAACTCAACGCCGTCAACCGTTCCTACATAGTCAATGTTGACTTCATCGCCGTCGGCAATCACAAGATTCGTGTCCGTATTAAGATCTTTGTAAGACTCAAGTGTCGAATTGATCTCGTCGTCCACCTCTTCTGCTGTAGCGGCAACCTCATCTTCCGGAATAGAAATATTCTTATAGTCAGCCAGTGTAACCGCCGTGCTCATATCGGCATTCGCGATCTTCCCGTCTTCCGTAAGACCTGCGCTGTAATCCGTGCCCGGTGTCGTGCGAATCGCTAGTATATAAAGCTGTCTTCCCACCACTGCCACAATGGCCAGTATGACCACCGCACTTACAATAGTCCCGATCGTTCTGGAAACAAGCTTCTGCCGTTTTTCCTTTTCAACCTGCTTTCTGCGCGCCTCACGCTTTGCTTTACTCTTACTTACCTCTGTGTTTTCATCAACTTTTGCTGTTTTCTTTGCCATTTTATATGCCCTTCGCTTTCAAAAATATTTATCTCCACAATGAATTAATTTATCACATTTGGACAATAAATGAAATAGGCAGATGAAAATTCACAAATAATGCACAATTTATGCTTCATTATTCCGGAACAAACACTTAAATACTGTTCTGATCAACGGCTGAATAAAGAATAACTGTGTAAAAAATGCAAACGGAAAATTGAAGCATACCAGTTTCAGCCAGTTAGCCAACAGCGTGAAAATATTGAATCCCGCATAATACGGATAATAGAAACATGCCGCCAGAAAACTCATTGCCGGACACATAAGCCCAACGGTGGCACAGATAATCGCGCTTTCAAATATAACCGGATGGGTTTTGCCAAGTTCAAAGTTCATACAGGCAAACTTAAAAGAAAGCGGACTTCCCATGATACACTCCAGCCCATATGCAAAAATGAACTCAACCAGAACCACCGCCCAGATCGGAAACATTCTTCCGAACATGTAAACACCGCCCTGCTCGTTAATCGCATGAATCACGGAATCGGCCCCCGTAACCTGCATCAAAGTGGAACCATTGACTACATAAAGACTGTAAAACACATACGCGTGAACCGTCACCACAACGGTCAGGAAGGCAAACACCATCCTTTGAAACTGATTTTTAGGCATAACTTTTCCTCCTTAGACATACAAAAAACACAGGCAGTCTCTCGCGTAATCTATTACGGATTCCAAACCATGTTCCGTAATCAGATTTACGTGCCGCGCACTACCTGTGTCATCATGTATGTTTCTTAATTTAATATGTTTTTAATTTGCTTTAAGATTCTATCATATGGATTTTTATTAAGTCAAATACTTTTTATAAAAATATCCAATGTCCAAAGTGCCATTCAAACCTTTGCTTTAAAATATTTTTCATCTTCTTCCCCTCTTTTCCCGCAACGCTTCATCTTCGTACCATAATCTTAGTTTTAGCAGGCATGGTAGAAGGAGCCGATGATGATTATTTCATCCTCAGATACATTTCAACCCGCACGGAACTCGATCCGAAACATATAATAATCTAAAATCATTCCGGAGCTTTTCTCATGCTCAATTATCAAATCACACCTCGAACTCTTTTTACAGAACTTCTTCTGCGTGATCAACCGGATGCGGCCGCGTGGATCAACGGAAACACACAAAATCCCGCCCTAAGCGGCATGGTTAAATTCTACCATACCACCTACGGCGGCGTATTGGTGGAAGCACAGATTTTCGGGCTTCCTCATGCTGATCTTTCCGACTCGAGCAACTTCTATGCCATGCACATACACGAGTCAGGAGATTGCAGCGATAACCTCGACCATACGGGAATGCACTATAACCCGCAGAATACACAACACCCGAACCATGCCGGTGATATGCCTCCTCTGCTCGGTAATCAGGGCTATGCCTTTGCGGTTTTCTATGATAAGAGATTTACGATCCCGGAGATCATAGGAAGATCTGTCATCATACACGAAAAACCCGACGACTTCACCTCCCAGCCTGCCGGAAATGCCGGTACTAAAATAGGCTGCGGTGAAATCAAATGGGTCGTATAAACAAGCTAACGTATAAAGTTCGTCCTCTCGAACGGCTCTTTCTCCGGGAGCCCGTATTCTTTCCTGCCAAGGGCGATGCTCTTCATAAGGAACGTCATGTTTCTGGCAAGAGTCCGCATACTCTGCAGCCCTTCCGCATCCTGCACCGCCTCGCCGGCTTCCCTGCCGTGAATGCTGTTCCAGTACTGTCCTGCTGCCACCGGCATGCCGCAAATCGTGAAGAACTTGTTCAGTTCATCAAAGGTTGCTGACAATCCGCCTCTTCGCGCCGCCACAACGCTCGCGCCGACCTTCATCGTCTTGTCAAAATGCGTACTGTAAAAGAGTCTCGTCAAAAACGCAACCAATGTTGCATTCGCAGATGCATAATATACAGGACTGCCGATCACCAGACCGTCACAGGCTTCGAACTTTGCCGCCGTCTCGTTGACAATGTCATCAAACACACATTTGCCTTTGCCGGCGCATGTACCGCAAGCAATACAGCCCCTGATGTCTTTATTCCCCACATGAATCATTTCTGACTCGATTCCTTCTTTTTCAAAAATCTGCTGCATCTCATGAAGCGCCACATAAGTATTTCCGTTTGCTCTGGGACTTCCGTTAATCATCAATACCTTCATTTTTCTCAATCCTTTCCCTGTATTATGTATTACTTTTGATACTATTTATCATATCACATTAATCCTGCTGTTTCCAGAACGAATGCCACCAATGGCCTGTTCTGAAATGCTTGTATTTCAATTCTTATATATGTATAATAGAGAAGAATTATACAAATGAAACCTGTTGTATCTCCAACGGAACAGAAGGAGCCTCCACATGAAGCATTCCAATAAGTTTTCAAGTAAAACATTCTTAAAAGTCTTCTGGGGCGTCTATGCGTTTTTAAGTATTTGTATCACTCTTTTCCTCGTGGATCGATTATTTTCTAAGGACTATTCTACCATATCGCAACACATGTTGCTAAATGATTCATGGGATGTCACAATCAATGATATTTCCTATCACGATATTTCCCTGGATAGTTTTAAATTTGAAATTGTCAATAAAGGGGATACACTCACTATGCAGCGCATACTGCCTGCACATCTGGATTTCGCGGAAGGTGCCTTGCGGCTTCATATCAATCAAGCTGCTGTCAGCATGTATATTGACGATGAAATGATTTATGAATACGGTCATGACCGGATCGCAAAGAATAAAACTGTCGGCAGTGGTCCGCTGTTTATCAATTTCCCCGGAGAATATCAGGGCAAAACTCTGAAAATCATATTGGACGTGTCTGAAAATAAAGCTTTTACCCAGCTTAACACGATTCGGATATACGACTGGTCAAATGTGTACCGGGTACTCCTGACCGAAAACCGCTTACCCTTATTCTTAGGATGTTTCCTGACGATTTTCGGAACTGTTACATGCTGTATAACTGTTTATGCATTGATATTTTCCCGGAAGTTCCTTAGAATCCTGTGTGTGTCTGTCTTCTCCATCTGCATGGGATTATGGACACTGTGCTATTATAATGTAATCATGATTTTTTCCATTCCTATGTATTCCGTATGCCTGTTAGAGTATATTGCGCTCTATCTGGCTCCGATCCCCTTGATGATCTATATGGGCGAGGATGTCAACACATTGAACAATAAATCTGTGAAAATGCTTTACCGTATACTGCTTACGATACAGATTGCTGCCACAACATGTACGATCATACTTCACTCTCTGGATATTCTTCACTTCGCGGCAACGCTGAAATATATGCAGACATTGATTGTGTGTAATTTGATTTATTTTATTATCATTGAAATTCTTAATCTGAAAGCCAGCCGTCAGTTCGTCCACAGGCTCTTTTTAATCGGTATGCTGATACTTTCCGGCTGCATCGCCTACGATTTAATCTCATACTATACCAGCCGGCATCAAGGAGAAACTGTCGCAACGCTCAAGGGCGTATCGTCTCTCGGTATGGTAATTTTTATTTTCATTCTGTTTGTCTCCTTCTATATCAATCTGACACGCAAAATGATGCAGGAAACCGAGCGTAACTTTCTGATCAAAAGCGCCTACACCGATGAGCTGACTCAGATTCACAACCGCCGGTATTGCATGGAATATATGAATAAAATCCATGCCGCCGAAGGATTAAATTATACGGTCTTCTGTTTTGATTTGAATAACCTGAAATTCGTCAATGATACATATGGGCATGCCAAGGGCGATATTCTGATCAGAAGCGCCGCAGAGGTTATCGCGGATTCTTTTGAGTCTCACGGAATCGTTGCACGAATGGGCGGCGATGAATTTATTGCCATCGCCGAGACAACAGACACCGCCAAAATTGCTTCTCTTATGGAACATTTTCGGGAATCCATCCATAAGAAAAATGTAGAAATCCCCGATTTAAATATGTCCATCGCTTGCGGATATGCTTCCTGCTCCGCCATGGATTCCAATATCGAAAAAGCATATCAGCTTGCCGATAACCACATGTATGAAAACAAAAAACAGATGAAAAAAGCGAATCAAAAGACGATTCTGTCACGATAGTCCGGCACCACCCGCTTAATACAGCTCTTCGCAAGCTGTTCCTGACTTTGGTTCACACAGATCATATAGATGCCCTCCTTGCGTTCCGGCATAGTCTCATGTCTGTCCTGTTCCTCCGAATCCGCCAGCTTCATCGTAGCGAATCCCGCCACGCCGAATTTCTTCTTAAATTTGATAAAGAACGAAATCCCTTCTCTGAAGAAAACTTTCTTGATCCTTTCTTTCGTTGCATTATCATATACTTCGCACAGCGCGATCTCATTATTCACTTTTACCTTGCTCAACTTAGATTCTACCATAATAATCTCTCCTCCAAGTACCCATCCTATCACAGAGGCTGTGAAAATGTCGTGAAGGAAATCGGTAGAATTTCTTAAGATTTTCTTACGTGATGTTCACTTTACGCCCTTTATGCTTCCGCCGCCCAGCACACATCCGTCCTCATAGAAGACCACTGCCTGTCCCGGCGTAATGGCGCGCACCGGTTTGCGGAAAGTACACTTGATCATATCCTCCGCCACGCGCTCTATCACACACCGTTCTCCCGCGTGGGCGTAACGTATCTTCGCCAACGCCTCCCTTGGCTGTGATAAATCTTCCATTCCCATATAATTAATATGATCACAAAGCAGCACGTCTCCGAACACATCCCCGGCCTCACCGATCACTACCTCATCAGTCTCAGGTCTGATCTGTGTCACAAACACAGGATGTCCCATGGCAAGATTTAATCCTTTCCGCTGCCCCACCGTGTAATGAGTAATACCGCGGTGCCGTCCCAGAACCTCGCCGTCTTTGGATACAAAATTTCCCTCTTTCGGAACACGATCTCCCGCCGCCCTTTCAATATATGCCGCATAATCATGATCCGGTATGAAGCATATCTCCTGACTGTCCGGCTTATGTGCTACGGGAAGTCCTGCCTTCTTAGCGATCTCTCTGATCTCATCCTTCGTATACTCCCCAACCGGCATAAGCGTGTGCGCAAGCTGTTCCTGCGTCAGATTATATAAAGCATAAGTCTGATCTTTCTTTGCCGTTACGGAATTCCTAATGGCATATCTGCCGTTTGGCAGCCGGGCAATTCTCGCATAGTGTCCTGTAGCGATATAATCCGCGCCGATCTCCAGACTCCTCTTAAGCATAGCTTCCCACTTCACATAGCGGTTACATGCAATACAGGGATTGGGGGTTCTGCCCGCCAGATATTCCTCCACGAAATAATCCATGACACGGCATTTGAATTCTTCCTTGAAATTCATCACATAATATGGAATATCCAATAACTGTGCCACTCTTCTCGCGTCTTCTACGGCGCTAAGCCCACAGCAGCCGCCGTTTTCTTCCTGCACATCCCGGTCCTCATCCTGCCAGATCTGCATGGTCGCCCCGATCACGTCATACCCTTGCTCTTTTAACAGATAAGCAGCCACGGAAGAATCCACTCCGCCAGACATGCCTACTACGACTTTTTTCTTTTCCATAACAGATTCCTTCTATAATAATACAATGACTCTTTTTCGTTTTCTTTTCTTTCTATCATTTTGAAAAAATGATCCGCCCGGTTCTTCCGTCTGACGCTTGCGCATACATTTAAACCATATCCCATATAAAGATGGTGTTCTATGAATCTGCAAAAGTTAAATCATCCGTTAGTAACCGGAACCGTCATCCTCACTCTGACAGGACTCCTCAGCCGGTTTATCGGCTTTTTCTATCGTATTTTCCTATCCAATGTGTTCGGTGCCGAGGGCATGGGAATCTATCAGCTGATTGCCCCTGTACTTGCCCTCTCCTTTGCGCTCACCGTCTCCGGCATACAGACTGCCATCTCGAAATACGTGGCCAGCGAAACAAGCACGCGGGACTATCGGACATCTTTCCGAACACTGTGGGCCGGCTTCCTTATGGCAATGACAATTTCTGTCGTCTGTGCCCTGTACATCTATCTGTACGCAGATATGATCGCCGTCACCCTCTTACTGGAAGCGCGGACTGCGCCGCTCCTTCGCATTATTGCCCTCTCTATTCCTATGGCAACCGTGCATTCCTGTATCAACGGATATTTCTATGGCATCCGCAAAACCGCGATTCCGGCCATATCGCAATTAGCCGAACAAATCTGCCGCGTAGGCTCCGTTTATCTGATCTACCATATCTGCAGCCGGCATAACATGGAACCGACGATCAGTTTCGCCGTAGTCGGTCTGGTGATCGGTGAGAGCGCATCCATGATCGTCTCCGTCATCGCGATTATGTACCGCGCGCATCAGGTTTTCCCTGCCGTCGATAATGAGGATTACCACAGGACGCGGAGCCTGTTGCCTGCCCGCGGCACGCAGCGCCGCAAATCACAGTTCTCTGCTTCCGACAGCGTGCCCACCGCCTACCGTCATATCATGGGACAGCTGTTACGGCTCGCCGTGCCGTTGTCCGCCAACCGGCTGGTCATCAACCTGTTGCAGAGCGTTGAAGCAATCTATATCCCGAACCGGCTCATGGCCTATGGTCTGAATAATGCGGATGCCTTGGGCGTCTATGGTGTATTGACGGGAATGAGTCTTCCGCTCATCCTGTTCCCCTCCGCCATCACCAACTCGATCTCCGTACTGCTGCTGCCCATCGTCTCCGAAGCGGACGCAAGCGGCAATCAGACTGCCGTCAGACGGGCCATCATGACCTCCATACGATACTGCATGTTGCTCGGCTGTGGATGTACCGCTATGTTTCTTCTTCTGGGCCGAAGCGCCGGCCGCCTGCTATTCCATTCGGAACTGGCCGGCAGTTTTATCCTGACGCTCAGCTTTATCTGTCCTTTTATGTATATTGCAAGTACACTGGGCAGCATCTTAAACGGACTCGGCAAGACTGCCCAGACATTCCTGTTCAGTGTGGTAAGCCTCTTACTGCGCCTGCTGTTCGTCTTCTTTGCCATCCCGGTGTACGGGATCAAAGGATACCTATGGGGTATGCTGGCGAGCCAGATGCTGCAGACATTCCTATGTATGGTATCCGCATTGCGTATTTCAAAGAGGACTCATGGGCATGGCTGTTGACCCAAATCATTCCTTCGCATTTTACTTGCGATTCTTAGCTTAATATACTATAATGTATGTGTTTTTGCCAGAGAAATCTTTGAATGGTTACTAAAGAACAATTAAGGAGTATAGAACAATGTCTTTTCATTATGTAGCAAAATTACCAACACCGGATGATATCCGCAAAGAGTTTCCGATGCCTGAACACCTTGTCAGACTGAAAGCAGCGCGCGATGCCGAAATCAGTGACGTTATCACCGGTAAAAGCAAAAAATTTCTTGTCATCATCGGTCCCTGCTCGGCAGACAATGAGGAGGCCGTATGTGATTATGTAAACCGACTTGCACGTGTCAATGAACAAGTCAAAGATAAATTAATTCTCATTCCGAGAATCTATACCAACAAACCCCGTACCACCGGGGAAGGCTATAAGGGAATCGTCAGTCAGCCCGACCCCGAGAAGAAGCCTGACTTTACAAGCGGTCTGATTGCCATGCGCAAAATGCATATCCGTGCCATCGAAGAATCCGGACTGACTGCTGCCGACGAGATGCTCTACCCTGACAACTGGGGTTATGTGGAGGACATTCTCTCCTATGTGGCTATCGGCGCACGTTCCGTGGAAGACCAGCAGCACCGTATGACGGTCAGCGGTTTTGACGTTCCCGCAGGTATGAAAAATCCTACCAGCGGTACTCTCTCGGTCATGCTGAACTCTATCTATGCAGCACAGCACCCGCATGATTTTATCTACAGAGGTTACGAGGTGAAAACAGGCGGTAATCCGCTGGCGCACGCTGTACTGCGCGGTTCTGTCAACAAACACGGCAGAAGCCTGCCCAACTATCACTATGAGGATCTCGCCATGCTCTACTCCTTATATCAAGAGTTTGATCTTGTGAATCCGGCATGTATCATCGATGCCAATCACAATAACTCTAACAAGCAGTACGAGCAGCAGATTCGTATCGTCAAGGAGGTTATGCACAGCAGAAAACTGAACAGCGATATTCATAGTATGGTCAAAGGTGTTATGGTGGAGAGTTATATAGAGGAAGGCTGCCAGAAGATCGGGGAAGGTATCTATGGTAAATCCATTACCGACCCTTGCCTGGGATGGGAAGCGTCGGAGAGGTTGATTTATGATATTGCGGAGTATGAGTAATGGAATTGAGGTAAAATTGAATAATTAAGATTTCGCGGCGGAGAGTACTCTCCGCCGTTTATGTAATTATCTGGAAAATCATAAATTGCTATGTCCTGCTCCGCTTTGGACCCTTTGCTGTAGTTGTACATCCGGGATAAGCTGTTTTATAAATCGTTGGATTTCCATTGTTATTCCTCTGCATCAGCAAATATCTCATCACAGAAGCGGTTCCATTTTTCTTCGTATTCTTCATGGCTTACCAGCATCATATCCTTGGGTGTGTAAATATTCCGTTTCTGTGCTTCCGCAACGAAACGATATACCCAATCATCGGATGTTTCTTCCACAGCACGAACATACCTCCAGCCTTTCATAGCAGCGTAATATAACCGGGTATGTCCATCCAGCGATATAAATCCGTTTTGATGGGACATAACTTGAATCACAATATCGTCTGCTTCATGAATATAGTTGCTAATTGCCGCAATTTTGTCTCTATCAACATAGAACTGGGACGGCTGAATCTGATCCAACGAAATTTTCAATAGCTCTATGTTTGGGAAAGCTTTAATAACATTTCTGTCATTATCGTAAAATATGACAATGTGTGGTGTATAAAATCGAAATTCATCAATCACCATCGGAAAAAGTGTTTGCTCTGCACCCCGAATCACCGCTTCGCTCTCGGAGATGATTTCCACCTCGTAGGGAACCTCATCCACAAGAAAGCAGCCATGTTGAAGAAGAACCGATTTAGAAAATCGGGCATCATCATATGTATCAATTCTCTTAATTTCCATGTCTTTAATTATTCCTTTATTCTTGTTCCAATATGCTTATCTTGCCGCCGTTGGGGAGTGCCCCATGCAGCCACTTTTCGCATGACAGAGATTGCCGCATTCATTTCGTTAAATCGAATTATAATGTTATTCATTTTCTTTTCCTATATAACAGCAATCATAAACTGATAGCCGCCGATATTCACTTCAAATGCCATATCGCCCCAAGGCTGAACTGTCAGCTCAGTAGGATTCAGCTTCAAATGATTTTCATAAATTTCCCGAATCTGTTCGTTTGGTACAGTCATATAAATCTCCACTCCACAACCAATATGGGGCAACTGTTCTTTGGAAACATACCCCTCTGTGACACCCAGCAGAACAGAATTGCCGCACAACGATACGCCAACAAGAGGATCTCCGCTCTCCGGCGGTTGCGAAAAGTCAATTTTCCACCCGACGGCAGCAAATTCTTCTGCCGTCTTGTATGGGTCTATACAAGCAAGGATTGGTCGAATCATGATTTTTTTATTCCTCCAGTTTGCTTTTATCCGTTCTTTTTTTACAAATGTCCTCATAACAATTAAATCAACCTGCTTGTACCAATTTTATCATACTATTTTTGGTATATACAATTATTCATTTTAGTTTTCAAAATTACCGATATAAATCCCCTTATCCTCATCCTTAAACACATTAAAAATAACCCGCTCAATCTTCCCTAAGCTACATCCCTGCAGCACTGTGGATCGCATTGTCAATACATCTGTGACACGGAACAAAACACCCCAGCATCTGTGAATTGGCTGCATTTACGATCGCATCCACGGAAAGTCTCGTTATATCCCCCTGCCATATAGACATCTTATCCGCAAATGGGTGGCTGCTTCCATACGCTTCTTTTACAGACGGGATATCTTTCAGGGTGACAATGCCTTTTTCCCTTGCCTCCTCTGCAAGGAATTCATCCTGCACCCTTATCACATCATCCTTCATCCACCCCGGCATACGGATGTTCATAAGGGAACGCAGAGCCATCCGCTCTTCCTGCGTTTTATTCCGCAGCACCATTTACCTCGCATATATTTATCATTACACCCTTTCCGCATCATTACATAATACACTGCTGCCGTTATAATATCAATTGTTACGATTCCAACATAAGTTCAGCCACGCAAAATTGACTGTGCAATTTGTGCGTGGCCGAGCTGTTACCTGCTTTGCAGAATATACAATCATATAGGTCTAACCCTGTTTCACAATCCGATAATATGTCCTCGCCGTAATAAGATAGCTTGCTCCGTACACTGCCGCAAACAACACTGATACCCCCGCTATGCTGCCAATAAACACTTTCATGTCAAAGAATGACAATACCCCTAACAACCCTTTTACCATAAACATCCCTGCCATAGTGTGCAGAAGCGCTCCGACAAGCGGCAGTCCGAATACCATAAGGATCTGTCTGTGTACCGTTTGGTGAATCTCCTGATCGCTCATCCCCACCTTCTGCATAATGCCGAAATTATCTCTGTCCTCATATCCTTCCGCAATCTGTTTATAGTACATAATCAGAATCAGACACATGAAAAATATCAGCCCAAACAGGACACCGATGAACAGAAGTGAACCATACATGATATGATCATTTTCTCTCCGGTCCATACCGTTTTGGAGACTTGTAAATCCCGGCTGACCTTGTCCCCATACACTGAATTCCTCTAAAAATGCGGACTTTTCTTCATCCGCGCCTTCCAAAAGGAGTAACACACGCCGGGTTTCATCACTTTGCAGGAATCCGTCTACGTCCTCCACACCGGCCGTCTCACACCATGCTCTGACACATGCATCCCGCACCTGTTCATCTCTGACGACCATTATATAACGCGCCTCAAATATATTTCCTTCTGCCTTAGGATGAGGGAAAAATTCGTCGATCTCTTCTTGTACTTGTAACTCTCTGCCGAAGAAATCAATAGTATCATAAGCGAAATCTCTGCCGCTGCTGTAAATAAGCGCCTCATCCTCCGCAAGACTGACCGAACTGTTCTGTACGCTGTTATAATCATCCTGTGTAAGAATATCCACGGCGTACCACTCCGCATAATTTTTTCCGTCCTGTATTTCAAATCTGTTCTCTGTCTGTTTCACAGAAAGCTCCACCTTGTCATACACGTCCACTCTCTGAGCGGTAAGACCATACTTTTCTTCCAAGCCATTGATTTCATGCATAACATCTGACTGTGACACTTTTTCCTCACAGTAAGACATTGTCATATCGTACGGACATGTAAAATGCAGACACCCGTCCATACCGATCCATAGGGATAACGTGCATATGAGGGTAATAAGCGCCATGGTAGAAAAAATGCAGATATTGGAAAGGCTTGCAGCACTCTTTTTCATACGGTAAAGCATTCCCGAAACGGTGATAAAATTCTCCGGTTGATAGTAAGTCATCTTCCTTGTCTTCATCCATTTCAGGAATGCGATACTTCCCGAAGTAAACAGAAGATAAGTTCCTATAACTACGAGGAAGACAGCCAGAAAAAAGTTCATAAAAATCATATCATCAACCTGGGAGGTAATCGAGCAGAAATAACCAACTCCCAGGGCTGTCATTCCAAGAAATGCATAGAGCAATAGAAACTTCGGTTCTTTCTCGCCTTTCCTGCTACCGCTCATAAGCTCTACCGGCCTCGCCTTGCCGATCTGCCGCAGACTACCCCCATAATTGATCAGGTACACGTAACCGAAATAGACTATTGTCTCTTTAAAAGCCTCCGGCTCAAAAACAAAACGTAGATCCGTCGGCATTCCGCATATCCGAAGCAGCAGTAAAAACAATAGCTTGGAGAGCACCAGCCCAAATATGATACCGCCACATAGTGCAGCAACATAGAGCAGAAAAGATTCCACAAACATCATTGCGCCGATATGTTTTTTCTCTAATCCTAAGATATGATACAGCCCAAATTCTTTCTTACGCCTTTTTACCAAGAATCCATTGGCATAAATCAGAAAGAAAAGCAGGATAACAGAAAGCAGCCATTTTCCCAAATACAGCATAATCCATGCATACTCTCTTTTCGGGAACAGGTCACGTATATCATTCTGAAGAATCGAGGCAAATACAAAATAAGTAAATACTGCAAAAATTCCCGCTGCAAGATAAGGATAATATACATTTCCGTTTGCTGTGATGCCCTTCCATGCCAACTGAGGCAGCAGTTTTACCCGCAGTGTATTGGTCGTCTTACTTGTCTCTTTCATGCTGGCTGCACCTCCTGTACCTGTGTCTGCAATACCGTCAACGCATCCGATATCATTTTATACATGGCCTCATTACTCTGATTACCCCTATAGATCTGATGAAATACACAGCCGTCTTTAATAAAAAGCACCTGCCCCGCATGACTCGCCGCCTGAACACTGTGCGTCACCATCAAAATCGTCTGTCCCTCTCTGTTCACCTCGCCGAACAGCTTAAGCAGCTTACCCGCCGCTTTCGAATCCAGCGCCCCGGTAGGCTCGTCCGCCAGAATAATATCCGGCTCAGTAATCAGTGCCCGGCATGCTGCTGCCCGCTGCTGCTGCCCGCCCGATACCTCATAAGGGAATTTCTCCAGAATATCCGAAATATCGAGTTTCTTCGCAAGCGGACGCAGTTTCTCCTCCATCTTCTTATAATCCGCTCCTGCCAGCACAAGCGGCAGATAAATATTATCTCTTAACGACAGTGTATCTAACAAGTTAAAATCCTGAAACACAAACCCCAGATGTTCTCTTCTGAAAGCACAGATTTCTCTTTGTTTGATCTGCGTCAGATCCTTTCCGTTTAAAAGTACCTGACCGCTTGTCGCCTTATCTAAAGAAGCAAGGATATTTAATAGCGTCGTTTTACCGGAACCTGATTCTCCCATGACCGCCACATACTCCCCTTCCTCCACAGAGAAGTTTACATCGCTGAGCGCCTGTACTTTGGCGGCTCCGAATCTTGTGGTATATACTTTCTTTACGTTTTTAACTTCTAACAGTGACATGTTATGTCAACCCCTCTCTACCAATGTCTGTTTGTATTCAAAAGGAAAATGTCCATTTTTAATATTTTTATAGCCATACTCCTTTCGTACAAGACAATTATATGAAAAGAAGAAATGTGCTGCCATACATCCGGCTTACATTTCTTCTCTGTAATCTTACGTTTTTGTCACATACAATAATCAAATATTAAACCCTTCTTCAATACCTCGCCGTAAGCAACGGAGAAATAAATCAGCGAATAAAAAACGCTCTGCCCTCTCAGCCTATAATCACCACACTTTTTCTCTCCTTCTTACGCCTCCTGCGCAAATCCCAGAATAACCTTCGTCCCAACCCCCGGTTCGGATTTTACGCTTAATGTATGGGACATCTTGCTTATGATCTGATTGCACAAGTACAGTCCGAGTCCGGTCGCCTTCTTATCCAGCCGCCCATTATATCCGGTAAAACCTCTCTCAAAGATTCTCGGCAGATCGCTCTCTCTGATTCCGATTCCTGTATCTTCAATAACCAGATAGGATACCTTCCCTTCTTCCGGATTCCCTTGTGCACCCGCTCCGTAAATCGCAATGCCGCCCTGCTGGGTATATTTCAGCGCATTAGAAAAAACCTGCTCCACCACGAAGCACAGCCACTTCTCATCCGTCACCGCCCTTAACTCGAATTCCTCCATCCGAAAACTAAGGCCGCTGCGCAGAAATAATACGGAGTACTTACGAACTGCCTGTTTCACGATCTCCTGCACATCGTATTCCTTAAACAGGAAGTCCGAAGACGCACTGTCCAGCCTCGCAAAATAGAGCGCCATCTGCGCATATTGCTCGATCTTAAACAGTTCTTCTCTCTCCCTCTGGCGATCCGCCTCTTCCTGCCCGCTCTCCATCTCTTCACTGCCTTGCAGCAGCAGCCGCATGGCCGCAATCGGTGTCTTGATCTGGTGTGTCCACATCGTATAATAGTCCGCCATATCTTTCTGCTTCTCATCATATCTGGTAAGAAGCTTCCGCTTCTCCTGCTCTTCCTCCATAAGGAGCTGCCTGTATAGCACTTCCGGAAGGTTCTGCGCCTCCGGCAGGTCGCGTGTCCGCTCTTCTTCCTTCTGCACTGCGAGAAACAACGCACAACACCTTGCACGGTAATTCCGATAGTCGATCAATGCAGCCAACACACCGAAAAAGAGCGTGAGTTCCACCGCATAAAGCATATTCCTCAATACCTGCACATAGTCATAAAGAGCGGCTACTCCGAAGAATACCACTATAATCAACATATAGAGGCACAGGATTATATAGCGGTCACGCAAGTATGACCGCCGTATCTGTCTGTTCATTTCTTTTTTACTCATAATTCGTTTTACACTTTCCGTCATGTGACGCTGACATCACTACCCAAATCACTTTGCAAAGTATATCTAAACCGTACAAAAGTATACTGACTCATTCTGACGAATTCTTCGCCGCCAACTGATACCCTACGCCCTTCTTCGTCAATATAAAATCATGAATCCCCATCTCCTCTAACTTCTTACGAAGGCGGTTCATATTCACGGTGAGTGTATTATCATCCACAAAACATTCATTATCCCACAGCCTTTTCATAATGTTCTCACGGCTTACCGTATTGCCCGCATGCTCGTAGAGAATCTGTAAAATCCGAAACTCATTCTTAGACAATTCAACTCTCGTACCCTGATAGAGAAGGCTCATATCCGTCAGATTTAAAATTACATTCCCGTATTCCATCACGGAGGACTGCTTCTGAAAAGAATACGTTCTTCGCAGAATCGCCTGCACCTTGGCAAGCAGCACTTCCAGATCAAATGGCTTCATGATAAAGTCATCCCCGCCCATGTTCATCGCCATGACAATATTCATATTATCGGACGCCGAAGAGATGAATACCACCGGAATCTGTGAAATCTTACGAATCTCACTGCACCAGTAATACCCATTATAAAAAGGCAGTCCGATATCCAAAAGGACAAGCTGCGGATCAAAAGAAATAAACTGCTGTAGCACATTCTCAAAATCTTCCGCGCAGGCAGTCTCATATCCCCATCTGTTCAGATATTTTCCGATCTGTTCCGAAATTGTGCTGTCGTCCTCAACGATCAAAATCTTATACATGGTATGCCCTCCCGGACTTGATCTGTGTCATGATACGCCGTAACACATTCCCATTATTATAATTGAGCAGGGAAGTTTTTCTCCCTGCTCGCCGCGCGACCCGTGCGCCACTTTAGTGGCATACTTCCATTGCACGGGTCTGCGCATCAAAAAGCACGGGGTGTTTCAACAGAAACAGTCCCATGCCTTATAAGCTTTATTATATGCTTTTATCCTCTCGGATGTGCCTTCGCATACACCTCACGTATATGACTGTGATTTAAGTGTGCATAAATCTGTGTCGTGGAAATATCAGAATGCCCCAGCATCTCCTGCACGCTTCTTAAGTCTGCTCCGTTCTCCACCAAATGTGCCGCAAAAGAATGCCTGAGCGTATGCGGCGTAATGTCCGCCTTGATATCCGCTTTCTTTGCATAATATTTGATTAATTTCCAAAATCCTTGTCGGCTCATCGGCTGTCCCGAGCAATTCGCAAAAAGCACATCGGAATTTTTGTTCTCCAACATATCATCCCTCGTGCCGTCCAAGTATCTCGTCATGGCGTTTTTAGCCTCGGTTCCGAAGGGAATCACTCTCTCCTTATTGCGATCACGGCACAAAATAAATCCCATGGATATATTTACATCGGAAACTTTAAGGGTAATCAGTTCCGTAACCCTGATCCCGGTAGCATAGAGAAGCTCCAGCATAGCCTTATCACGGATCTCCTTATGGGTATCCCCGGAAGGCTGCTCTAAAAGACGAACCACTTCATCAGGTGACATGATCTCCGGAACCTTCTTCTCGATTTTCGGCGCTTTTAACGATCCGGAGATATCTTCCGCCACGATCCCTTCCTGCACCAGATAATGATAAAATGCTTTCAATGACGCAATGTTTCTGGATACGGTAGCCGCGGCGAATTTGTTATCTTCCAAATATTTCACATACTCTTCCAGGTCTTTCTCTGTCACGGCCCCCATCTCGTGAATGTCCCGCTCCGCCATAAAATGCTGCACTTTCTCCAAGTCTCTCTTATATGACATCTCCGTATTGGCAGAAGTACCCTTCACATTATGTAAATATGTTATAAAAGCCTTGATCTCTTTTTCCATGAAACCGGAAACCCTTCCCTGAGCGACCCCTCTTATGTAAATCAACTCATCGTCTGCCTATCATTATAATCAGAATTTCAGAGAAAAGCAAATGGATTTTTTCCCGATTTTACGGGCATTTCAGCCTTATTTTCATGAAAACACAACATATCGTCAGCGGTAGAATTTATGTCTACTATATATGGGAAAACGCACACATAAAAACTTTCTAAAAAATTTTTAGAATAAAATGAAGCATTTTAGGATTAACATAACTCTCCAACAGGCACCCCATTATGACAACTCCCACGATCCCGATCATCTGTATCCCCTTTTTCAGATAACTCTGCCTTCCTGCTTTGATATAATAATCCGCATACGGGCTTTTGGAATACAATATCCGATTGATATTTATGCTCCATGCAAACAAAGCTATGTAGGCCGGAATCAGCAAAATTCCCTGTGGGAACACTCCGGCCGCCATCAGCAGCAGTCCGCGGATCCCATAGCGGATCACTGCAACCGAGAGAAGACACCCGGCCGCCAGCCCGATATAGCATATGTATGCACATACCGCCGGAATACCGATCATGGTAGTCGCTAAAATTCCAAGCATAAAAACGGTAAACAATCTATGCTTCACGATATATCCGAGAAGTTCACTGCCGTTCGGCACACTGTTCTTCAGGCGCAGAATCATTTCCGTTCCCAGGAGACTGCCGTTTCTGATCCACGTCTCATACCCTGCATTAACGATCACTATGCCAAGAAAAAGTCCAATCATAAACAGATAAATCACATAGTAACAATTTTTAACCGGTGAATGCTGCAATATCTTACCCTCTTTCACGGTATGTCCTGTTCACCTAAATATATGCCGGTTCGCCCGTTTACATGCGATTAAAAAAAATCGTCAGCGATCTATTCACATAGATCGCTGACGACAGCTCCTAAAAGCAGTCTCCACACTTAATACAACTCTTTTAACGTATCATTATTTATGATAGCATCGTAAAATCTCTTGTTAATGTCTGCAAATTTCTCTACCACATTGGGAATATTCTCTAACAGCGGATTACTTAACATATTCTTCTCTCTGACATATTCCATTGTCAGTTCATGTGCCAGTTCTTTTGCTCTTGCTTCATTCATAGCCTGATTCTCCTTTGCAATCATAAATTAATTGTACTATCTTGTATCTGTCTGTATTATCTGCTGCAATATGGCTATTTACAATATTTATTGTAATATGCCAGAATTGCCGAAACCGTCTTGCCATCCTGAATCTTACAGTCGTAAATCATCTCCAGCAGATCTTTCACATCGTAGCTTAACACATCCAGAAATTCATCCTCATCCAGATGCTGCTCGCTCCGTTGCAAGTCCGTTGCCACATAGACATCTATCTTCTCGTCACAAAAAGCAACCGTTGTGCGCAGTGACAGCAGCAGTTCCAGTTTCCCTGCACTGTAGCCCGTCTCCTCTTCCAGCTCTCTCGCCGCGGCAAGATCGGTGGGTTCATCCACATCATTTAACCCGCCGGCCGGAATCTCCAACGTCTCCCTGTTCAGCGCATTCCTATACTGCCTGACCATCAGAAGCTTTCCGTCCTCTTTCACGGCAACCACTGCAGCGGCACCTTTATGCCGGATATAATCCCATTTTGCAATATTACCGTTAGGGATTTTGATGGTATCCTGATAATAGTCTATGATAGCACCCTTATGCACCAATTCTCTGCCAATACGTTCATACTTATCCATATATGCCTCGCTGTCTCTAACATAACTTTATTCCATCATACAATATCTGCCGTGTCTTGTCCAGCCTCCTGTTGCAATGCCCGTTTGCCGGCAACTTACGTTTATGCGTTTAACAGCTTCTCAACGCTGACTAACTTCACACACAGCACAAACAGATCAGTCGCCGCAGCCAGCTCCTCCTCAGAAGGATAGGAAGGTGCAATACGGATGTTGCTGTCCTGCGGATCGATTCCGTAAGGAAATGTCGCTCCGGCGCCTGTCAGAACAACGCCCGCCTCTTTACACTTTGCTACGATCGCTTTGGCACAGCCCTCCATCGCATCGAAAGAGATAAAATACCCTCCGAGCGGCCTCGTCCAACTGCCGATTTCCAACTCGCCAAGTTCTCTGTCTAAGACATCTAAAACTGCCTCAAACTTAGGTCTTATGATATCCGCGCTCTTCTTCATATGCGCCATCATGCCGTCCAGGTTTTTGAAATATCTGACATGGCGAAGCTGGTTGATCTTATCATAACCAATCGTCTGTACAGACATGCTCTTCTTCGCTTCCTCGATATTTGCTTTGGAAGCAGCAAATCCGCCGATACCGCCGCCCGCAAAGCTGACCTTAGAGGTCGAGCTGAATTTGTATACCATATCGGGATTTCCTGCCTTTTCGCACTCATGCAGAATCTCCAGTATATAATCCTGCTTATCCTCATATAAATGATGAATCGTATAAGCATTATCCCAGTAAATTCTAAAGTCCTCCGCTGCCGGCTTCAGGGCTGCAAACCGCTTCACCGTCTCATCGGAATAGGAAATGCCTTGCGGGTTGGAGTACTTAGGCACGCACCAGATACCTTTTACCGCCGCATCTTCCTGCACATATTTTTCTACAAGATCCATATCTGGACCCGTGGGTGTCATCGGGATATTAATCATCTCAATCCCAAAATGCTCCGTAATCTTAAAATGTCTGTCATATCCGGGAACCGGGCACAAAAACTTAACTTTATCCAATTTACACCACGGTGTGCTGCCAAGAACGCCGTGTGTCATGGAACGCGACACGGTATCATACATAATCGGCAGACTCGCGTTACCATACACGATTACATTTTCCACCGGCACTTCCATCATCTCTCCCATGAATCTCTTGACTTCCGGAATGCCATCCACTAAACCATAGTTTCTGGTGTCCACTCCCGTCTCCGTATTCATATCCGACTCGGAATTCAAAACATCCATAAGCCCCATTGCTATATCAAGCTGTGCAGGCGCAGGCTTTCCTCTGGACATATCCAATTTAAGCCCTTTCCCTTTCACATCCTCAAACTGCTTGTCAAATTCTTCTTTCAGCGACAACAATTCTTCCCTGCTCATCTCTTTGTACGGTTTCATCTCTATCACTATACTCCTTTCACATCAACATTCAAGGCATATGCTCTACATCAGACTAACAAACTCCTGTTTATTTTTCGATACGGCATATACATTGAATAATTGTATACAATCATACATCGTTAATTATTCTACTACAGTTTTTCACATTCTACAAGTATGTAGATAAAACAATTTTCTTTACGCTTTTCCCCTATTTCTGGTAATTCTGTACAGATATGAAAAGCCCCGTAGATTTCTCTACGGGGCAATCAATACTATTTAGCATAATGTGTAACTTTTTATAAGATATATCTTTGGAAGTATTGATTTTAGCATATTCTTCAAAACTAAATCTTTTCCTTTTTAGCTGTTTGCACCACTGTTGCACCACCATTTTTCTCAAATAACGTTATTCATTTTATTCATTTCTGAAAAAATTTGATCATCGGTAACATGTACATATAAATCCATTGTAGTGCTCAGCGTAGAATGTCCTAATATTTTTTGTAATGTTTTTGGCTGAATACCATTTTCAATACATCTGGTAGCAAATGTATGTCGTAATGAATGCATATAACAGTGTTCAAATTCTTCATAATCATCACTCCCCACATTACATTGACGATCAAAATTAATATTTTTTACTATTCTAATCATCATGGATCTAAATGTAGATGAACCAACAGGGTTGCCATTAATTGTCGTAAACACTAATCCATCCCAATCATTATTCCAATTTTTGCTTCTCATTTTTAACTTACTCTGCATAAGTTTTTGGTTATTTAGGATTGATATAGCTTCATTTGTAAGAGGTATTTTTCTTTTGCTCTTCTTTGTCTTTGGTTCTCCGAAATAGAATCCACCTTTTTGTGCGTCTTGTAAAATGGTACGCTGCACATATATAACTTTTTTGTCAAAGTCTATATCATTCCATTGTAATCCACCAATTTCTCCAGCTCTCAACCCAGTTTCTAATACCAAACAATATGCGTTGTTATAAAGTGTATTTTGGGAATATTCTTTGAAAATCTTTTGTTCTTCTCGTGTCAACACTCTTCGCTCTTCACTGTCATTATCTCTATGCTTTAATTTCAGATTCTCTGCTGGATTTTTCTGTAGATAATCATTTTCGACAGCTCCTTTAAATAACGCATGTAGTGTTATTTGCGTCAGCTCCATAGTTCCATTAGAATATCTTCCACTACTGAACATATTGTTCAATATTTTTTGGCAATGAAGTTGTTTTACATCTTGTAATTTAATACCACCAATTTCTTTCTTTATATTATACTCATATCTTTGTTTGTAATTTCTGGTTGTATTATCTTTTACTATGCCTTCTTTATAATTTTCAATCCAGAAATTATACCATTCATCAACCGTCATATCACCTGTGGTTGTAATGCTATCTAAATATCTTTGCTTATTCAACCACTCTCGTGCTTCAGTTATTTTAACAAAATTTTTTTCACTTCTTTGCCCATTAGATTTTGTAAATCTAGCCTGATATCTCCCATCCTTTCTTTGATTCAATCCAACACCAAGTTCTTTTCCTTTAAGGTCTTTTCCCATATTAAATCCTTTCTAAAAAAGACCAAGCCCAATAAATTATATCATGGCACTTGGTCTATGTAAATTATATATATGTGTTCTGCTCCAAATACTTTTCAAACAATGTTCTTTTTATAAGAATGTTTCTTCCATTATGTAAAACAAATTTGCACCCGTCTTCATTTACTAATTCATATAATTTATCTCTTCCAATGTTAAAATATTGACTCGCTTCTTCAATTGTAAGATTAAATTTTTCATTGATTGGTACATATGTTTTTGTTTTAGTTTTTTCCAGTGCTTCCTACACCTCCTCTGTCTTCATTTTCAAGATGTGTCACTTCGGCGAAAACAATCTTCGGCTGATTTTCCATAATACGAAACTGGCATATCCTGTCATTTACATGAATCTGTGTATCCCGCACTGCATATACCGGCATAAACCACTGGTCATTATCACCGCAGTATGCGCCGTCTATCACACCCATATGATTCGTCTGGATAATTCCAAAATTCTTAAATGTAGAACTTCTCGGCACCACATGCGCCTCATATCCTTTAGGTAACTCCATAGCAACACCCAGCGGAATTAATTTAAATTCTCCACTCTTAAGACTAATATCCTCCGCAGCACGTAGATCAATCCAGTTTGATTTATTTCCATTTATATATGTTAATTTCTCTATCTTATCCGTAAAGTATTTTATCTTGATCGTTTGATTTCCCATTTTTATTTTTCCTCTCTGTATATTTTCATCTTTTTAAGTACACCTTCTATTTTTCCATTTATTTCTTTTAACATATTATCGTAATTACCATACTCACAATAATAAAATGGTGCATATTTATCATTCGTATTATAATCATAAACGTTTACACTTATTATCTCTTCACCTAATGCAACTTTAAACTCGCACTCTAATACTGTAAACTTATTGTATTTATAAACTGGAAATCTATATGTATACACTTCTGCCTCATCATCGCTGAGTAATCTACTATATCGAAATCCATTTGCCAGTAACCAATCTTTTGTCATGTTTTTCTTTCTATATTTTGTTTTTGTTATATTTCCCATATTTATATCATTCCTTCTTCCTCTTCTCTTTGTAATCGCACGGAATACATTGTCCCCAATAATATGTCTTGTCTTTTACGCTACAGTATACTTCTACTTTTGCTTTATCTAATTCGTTGATTGTTGAGTGAATGCATTCTTCACATTCACTCGTTATAATCATGTCTGCCATAGTACTATTTCACCTTTTTGTAATGATTTCTGGATATCGATGAGTCTTTGATTTTTACTTCCTCGGTACGGAAGTGTGATATCTCTTTGTGAATCTATATATCTTCCATCAACAAGAACATGACATTGAGAAATTATTTTGTACCTTTTTTTAAGTAATGCTTGTAGATTTGGCATAAATTTCTCTGGATCTAACGGATCTCTTTTCTTAAAAGGTTCACATTCCTCCCATGTGTATCCTGTATATAACCAAATAGTTTTTTGAGGACATGAAAGACGAATTTCATTGACTAAATCTAAGACACCATCAAGGTTTTCTTCTGCAAGGGGCTCACCTCCCAAAATTGAAAGCCTTTTTATATATGTTTGACTTGTTAATTCTATAAATCTGTCTTTTGTTTCTGATGTCCATTCCTTACCACCACTAAAATCCCATGTCTCCGGGTTGAAACAATGGGGGCATCTGAATCGACACCCCTGAACAAATAAAGCTACACCAATTCCTTCTCCATTCGACAAGTCCAAACTTCTAATCTGTGCATACCGAATATTAATCACTCTCCTTGTATTCATGATCATCTAAATGCACAAACCTCTCAGCTATCTCCTGCGTCCTACCTTGGTTCCAATAATGACTTCCAATATAACCGCAGGTACGCCTGGCAATATTCATTTTATCTTGGTCACGGTTTTTGCAATTAGGGCACTCCCAGATCAATTCATCATTTTCTTTTATAATCTGAATCTCTCCATCATATCCACAAACCTGACAATAATCTGATTTTGTATTAATTTCTGCATACATGATATTTTCATATATAAACTTGATAACTTCCAACAAAGCAGGAATATTATCATTCATATTGCTACTTTCTATATACGAGATAGCTCCCCCAGGACTTAATTCTTGGAATTTGCTTTCTA
>JAAUZY010000048.1 GCA_014804355.1 Lachnospiraceae bacterium | reverse complement strand
TGATGTTTACTATCGGTGCAAGGGCAAATCTTTGCGAGTCGACTTGAAAGAAGAAGGAGGATGGCTGCTATGAATAATGATGAATTTGAGCGGTTTGTCCTGAAGTTTGGAAGGGATATCCTGCGGTTCTGCCGGATGACAGCCGGAGACGCAGAAAATGGGGATGAACTGTATCAGGACACGATGCTCAAACTGCTGGAGAAAAAGAAAAGGCTGGACTCCATGCAGAATACAAAGAGTTACGCTTTATCCACTTCAATTTATCTTTGGAAGAATAGAAAGAAAAAATATGCAAACCGGATGAGACTGGTTCCGATGGACAGTATGGATGAGATGTCCGAAGAGGGTTACGAGATTTCCGGTCATGATATGGAAGTCTCGCCGGAACATATTATTTTGCAGCAAAATGAGGTAGATATGGTCCAGGGATTAGTTGCATCTTTGCCTGAGAAGTACAGAATACCAATCTATTTGTACTATTCGGCGGATATGCAGATAAAAGAGGTTTCTGAGATTCTTGGACTGCCGGAAGGAACCGTCAAGAGCCGGATGCGGAAAGCAAAGAAACAGTTAAAGGAAAAATTGGAGGCGATAGGATATGACAGATGAAAAATTGGATCAAATCTTAAAGCAAGCCCTTGCTCCTGAAATTAATGACAGGGAAATCCGTGTACGCAGAAGGAGGAAGGGGAAAATGAGAAAATCTGGTAAAATAGGAACAGGCGTAGCCGCGGCAGTGGCAGTGGCAGTTATTGGAATCGGTGGACTGGGTTATGTTAATCCGGTGCTTGCAGCAAAGATTCCATTGATTGGCAAAATTTTCGAGAAGGTTGAGGATGAGGTCACATATTCCGGTGACTATACGGATAAGGGAACTGTCTTGACAAATGAGGATCATGCAGGCAATTTGGATACTTTGGACTACTCCGTATCTGATCAAGGAATCACACTGACTGCATCGGAAGTTTACTGTGATGGATATTCCATATTCCTTACGGTAAATATTGAAGCAGAAGATGCAGATTTTACTCATATTCCGGAGCATTATACAGGTATGAATGTTGCAGATAACCGGACAGCCGCAGGATTTTATATAGGCGGGACATGGAGTGTTGATGGAAGCTCACCTGAGATGCTAAAAAATACATTTGAGGGAGAAGTAATCGACAACCATACATTTGCAGGCATGTTGAAGATGGACTTTGAGGAAAAAGTTTCAGGCAGCGGCGAACTTAACCTAAATGTAGACGGTCTTGGTTATGACGATGACAGGATGCTCGACAGCGAAGAAATATCCGCATCCCATTGGACGGACGGCAGCTGGAATATTGTCATTCCATTTGAGGTGAATGGGACAGATGTAAAGGTTATTGAAGTAGGTGAGAAGAAAGGGAATATTACGCTTGATAATATAGTGGTATCTCCATATCAGGTGATTGTCCATGCAACAACACCGGGAGAGCATCGCGAATTAACAGATGACTGGAGAGAGAAGCTGCTTTCAAAAGATCCTGATATGACAGATGCAGAGATGTTCGAGATAATCGGGTGGACTTATGAACCCTGTTATACAATCGTATTTAATCAGGATGGGGAAATNCTTCACCCGGATATGGAAATGGCAGGCTGGGCGGGNTTTGCTGTTCAGGNAAAAGAAATAAAAACNCTGCATATCTTCATTTNTGANAATNTTGATGATTGGGATCAAATGGANTCGGAAGGAATGAANAGNAGTGTNGCNGACAAGGCNGTCNTTGCAAAGGANATACGCGTAGAGTAGGNNAGCGAAAGCGTTTGTTGGAAAAACCAATGAACGCTTTTCCNCATTTAAGGATAATGTTATACTCCCTTTACAACTTAGAAAAATATTTTTTCAATGCGACCGATTGATGTTATGGTTCATCTAATAAATGTAAGCAGAAATCAGTGCGCATTGCAAGGTATGAAGATCCATATTAGTTTTTTGACAGTTCATAAATCCTGAATCCGGTCGTGCCAAATCCGTAAGTTCCACAATCTATCATGGTATAGCCGGTGATATTGATAGGTGTATCATTCANGTATTCATTATCATCCAGAAACCACACAGTCCCATTAGTTTCAGAAAGCAGCATAGCTAATTCAGACAGATTTTCTTTTTCTATACTGATATATTCCGTGCTGGGGAAATAATACTCTACACAATGAGCAAGATAACCATATCCGTCATTTACATATACGATGCGGGCATTTGAGGTGCTGTTTTCTGTAATAAAATCGACTGTTTCTGTCGTAATATGGTCAGCTTGCGTGAGGAATGCAGAACGATAACGTATTCCGCCGATAAGGAAACAAAAGAGGCACAGGAGCATTACAATATATTTATTGAGAAAACGAACCATATTACTGATTCCAAGTATGCAGAGACATACCGCCATGATCAGGTAACGACTGACCAGGATCGGGCGGATATGCGAAGCGTACCATACGGCAAAAAGCATAATTCCGCACAGCGCGCTGCTGCATATTAATGCCCAATAACTATCAACAATTCTGTCCTTGATAAATCGGATGAATGCAAAAATGATGAGGACAAAGATCACGCCCAGATATATATGCTCCGAATAAGGAATAGCGCTGTAGAACAGTTCGCGTAANGGTGCCAGNCTGGAGGTGGGCATACTGATCCAATAGGCCTGATTTACCGCAGTTACCTGTCTTAATGCGACAGGGAGCCAGGGAAGATATATGATAATCGTGCACGCTGCACAGATCAGCCATGAGGCGATTTGTTTTTTGTTCTTAGTATATAAGAAATGGACGATNAGTCCGGCGTATAGGAAACACATTACCAGCAGGGCGTAATAATGTGTATAGGCGGCCAACAGGCTGGAAAGCGTGAAANAGATCCAATATTTTCCGGACGGATTATGAGTTTGCGGAGTTGCTCCGCAGACTTTATTATTTTGTAGGGAATTCGCTTTGCTAAGAATATGATATGAGCAGATTCCGCTTATAATCGTAAACATGCTTGCCAGCATATACATGCGAATCTCTGTTGTCTTCTGGATCATAAATGGATTCAGATAAAGAAAGCAGGCATAAAACAGGGCAGATTTTTTGCCGAAATGACGAGATAAAAAAAGGGTGCCGGACCATAATGCCACAATTCCGGCGGANGCAGACAATATGCGTGCGCAGAACATATTTTCATTGGTCAGGTCTGAAATGGGTTTTAAAATAAGATAATATAATGGCGGATGGACATCGGCAATTAGCGTTTGCATCAAGTCTTTCCAGCTAAGACGACACCATTGCATACTGAAATATTCATCGTAGTTGATGGTGTCCTGAAAACACAGGGAAACGATCATGATTGTGAAAAGAACTAAAAGGAAGGGAACCGATTGGGCAATTAGATGTTTGNTAAATAAATCGGGGGGGGGGTATTTCTAAAAGTTTGATTGTCTACGAGTTCGTTTTTGGGGCGAAAATTCATTTTGATAAATGTTCCTTTCTGGGTTGATTAGGAAATAGTAATGTTCCTATGATAAAAACCTATTTCATTTTAAGGCAGCGGTATGGTAAAGTCAACAAATGAATTGCAGCTCCATAATTGATAGGCAGTTTACAAATTTTTTAATTTACATTATGATGGACTTGTTAAGAGATATCAGCAGAGTGGGAACAAATTATGTATAATTTTACGGTAATGCACCGAAATGAAACGGTAGCACAGGTCTGGATTTCTGATGATCATATGAATGTCAGGATTGAGAAGATAGTTCCCGATTCACTTATCCAGCCTTTTGGCGGAGACGATTTATGGATCAAGTTTGACGGCGAAGAGCTTGAATGGGAGAATGTCAGATGGCGAAAATGACAAATGATATCTTATCTCCGGNAGCTATGGTCATGGTGTCCGGCAGCAGCATAGGTACACAAAAAAATATTATGACAGAGGTTACGCTGCATATACAGTTGCGGAAATACGAAAGTATTCTTAAGGATGATTCACTTATAGTAGGGTAAGAATGCTCTTCATTTTATGATAGAATCTGTTTCAACAAGGAGGTGTCCGGATGCAGAAGACCATATATGAAATCATGCATATGAACAGAAGAGTAGCTGACATAGATGATGCCGGACATTGCAGGATATATTTTAAATCATTCCTGCCGTATAACTTATATCTGGAAGAAAAGGAAGACATAGATTCTCTGGTAAATAACATAACCAATTTCCATTATTGGTGTGCTTCCAGAGTTTTGACTCTGGCCAGAAAGTATGCGAAAGAGATCTTNAACAGTATCGGAATGCCGCAGGCCGTAACTGACCGGGACAGGGCGAGAATTGCGCTGTCTTATCGTTGCACATCCCTGACGGATGTCTTCTGGGTGAGAAAAGAAGGGGAAACGACGAAATATGAGGATATTAATCTATATGACAATCATCTCGACAAAATATTTATAGATATTGCATTGCGNGGAAAGCAGTATACCGTCGAGAATAAATATCTGGCAAGAGATTTGTCAACAAACGGATGTTTCCCGAAAGCGTGGCANCGCACTGACNGGGGCTTTAGGCTNTTAAAGGACGGTGATGAAGNTGCCGTGGAGAGAGAACTGCTTGCAAGCNGGATCNGCAGATGCTTTNATGTCTCACAGGTTTTGTACGAAGAAGATTATTTTGACGGTGAGAAAGTTACGGTAAGNGATAATNTTACGTCCAAAGATTATTCTATTGAGTCCATGGAAGNCTATGAAATTTTTTTGCAGAATCACGGAAAAGATATTGAAAAGCATATCATAAGGCTCGATAAGCATAATTACTATATGATGAACATAATTGATTATCTGGTGGGAAATACGGACAGGCATTGGGGTAATTGGGGCGTTNTGGTTGACAATACAAATAACAAGGNAAAATGCCTACANAAGCTGATGGACTTTAATCAGGCGTTTCATGCCTATGATGATTTGGAAGGTGCCAATTGTCAGACGGTGTTTCGCTCGGGCGTGACGCANCNAGAAGCGGCTGTTTTGGCGGTGAAAGAGATTGGCCTGAACCAGATAAAAGAAGTAAAGCAGGAAGTGTTTGTAAATNTGCCGCAGTATTATGAAATGTTTAGGCGGAGACTGGAATTGCTAAAAGCAGCGGCGAGTGTGTGATCCGACGCTAGTATGTTTTAACGTCTATGTGCTAAAAATGAATGTATATAGAAATAAAAACAAAAGCATGTTATAATAATCGCACAACAAAACATTTTTCTTTTATATGAGGAGGTGAAGTGGTATGCCTACAAATGAAAAGGAATACAATGGCTATTTATTTGATCAGTTAACTATTTTAGATGATCTGCAAGAAGTGGCAGAAAAAGAAAATGCTACGGAAACATTAAAATTAATCAGCAAAAAGCGTAAACAGGTAGAGCGTAAACTTTACCAACAACCGCCACTTAAAAGTGAATAGAAGTTATCAGGTAAGAGGGTGTCAGGCGACATCCTCTTTTAGATACTTCTTTTGATTTATTTTTCTGACAACCGGTTTGAACAAAATGATAAACTGTTAGGCGGGTATGTGACCCGCCGCTTATACGATGACATTATACAACTGCTATTTGTCAATGTGNGAGGATTACAGNAACATCGTCATATACANCGGCAGATACATAACGCCGTCTTCTTCTTTCAGATCTTTTGTATGAAGTATGTATGGCGTTGCAGTCTGCGCTGCATATTTTTTGCGGAATTTGTTGAGTGATGAAAGCGTGTAGCGTTCTCCTGATTTAACCTCGATAGGAGAAATATTGTGTTTGCCNGTTACTTTGCTTTTGGCAATAAGGAAATCGATCTCCATTCTGTCNGCGGCATTTTCGCGTGAGTTTTTCGAGAAAAAATATAGNTTATGCCCTGCNGCANCAAGCATTTGNGNAACNATATTTTCCATGAGCATTCCACTGTTTATGGAAAGCTTATCAAACAGAAGTTTTTTATATATCTCCTCGGAGACAATACCGTTTTCATCAAAGGCATGGCTGACCAATAACCCGGTATCAGCCATATAGCATTTTAATGTTTTTCGTTCCATATTGAGATTTAAGCCGATGTTGGGTTCAGTTGAATTAAAGCATGGATTTACGATCATAGCGTCCGCCAGCCAGAAAAATGACTGCTTGTAATCTCTGGAACGTGCCCCTTTTTTGAGATCACCGATTTTGAATTTTTTTTCATGTTTTGAGAGCTGCGCGGGCACTTCGTCNAAAACNGCTTCGATTTCAAACTTATTGCCATCGGAATGTTTCATGATATCCTGCCTGTAAAGAGTTAAAATATCACGTTTTACCNGGTCTACAGCTTCAAAATCTTTTGNCTCGGCATATAAACTGACAGCCTGCGGCATTCCTCCAACGATCANATATTGACGGAAATAATCCATAGCTTTNCGATGCAGAACCTGTCCCATGGGGNGTTTCTTTTCAAAACAGTCCCTTGCGGTCGGAATCAGGGTGTCATTGCCTAAAGCCCACAGAAATTCCTCAAAATCCATGGGATACATATTAATATGGCGTTCTTCCGAAGGAATCATGATATNTTTCACATTTTTCTTAATCGACATCAGTGAACCGGTTTCGATATAATCATATCTGCCGTCTGCNACGAGATATTTGATGGCNGCTCTGGCACGGGGGAATAGCTGTACTTCATCAAAAATAATCAGAGAATCACCTTTGACAAGTTTCCGGTTGTAATATGCGGAAAGATACATGAACAGGCTGTCAAGGTCGTCAAGATAATTTACAAAAAGGTCGGTAACTTCCTTTCCGACACGGTTAAAGTCGATCAGGATNTATGAAGCGTAATTTTCCATAGCAAATTTTTCGACGATGTAACTCTTGCCGACACGTCTGGCACCGTCAATTAACAGTGCTGTACTGCCNCTTGATGTCTGTTTCCATTCGAGAAGNTTATCATATATTTTTCGTTTCATTATTTACCTCATTTCTTCGTTGCTCTCTTATACCTGCCCTAAAACAAGAATATTGATAGTAGAATTATAACACATATTCAAGATTATTATAATTANTTTTTTGCACAAAAACAAGATTATTATATTTCTCATACAATATAATAAAGGATAAGAACAAATATACATTAAAATAAATTNNGNCATTTTTGTGTAAGNTTTANATGACATTTTTGNCATNCATAAGTGGTGGTTTTTNTCTNAATGTTCATGTATGTTATATTTATTGGATATTACAATAAAAAGAAAGGAAGGAGCAGGANTACCNACATGCAATTACANGANAAATTACAATTACTGAGAAAACAAAACGGTCTCTCGCAGGAANAANTAGCAGATAAACTTGGCATTGCAAGGCAGACCGTCAGCAAATGGGAGACNGGTCAGGCGGTACCGGAGGTAAGCGGACTGATTCTGTTAAGTGAACTATATGGCGTTACGATCGATCGTATGGTTAAGGAAGACGATGAGTGCAACCTTACCCTGAGTGCGAAGACGGAGTTAGATTATGCTGAGATCATTCCCTTCCTTATCCGCGCAAAGAAAAATACTTATGCAGGGAAAGCGCACGAGGTCAAGGCATCAAGATCGCAGTCCCATGACTTCTGCTATGAAGAAAAAGAATATTCATATTACGACACTTATCTGGGCGGAGAAAAATTTGCGGGAGAGGAAGCGGTNTGGCATCATGGAGAACCGGTTTGGAGTATGAATTATGTCGGCAGGGTGATNGGGGAACATTTCAGCGGAGATTTTCTGAAAGANGTCCTGAGTCATGTCCCGATGGAGCGGCCTTTCCGCGGACCGGATATTTATACCAACGGGGAATACCGCTATCATTGCAAGACTGAAGGCGAATTCACATGGTATCAGGGTTATGAGGAAATTTTCTATATGGAAGAGCGGATCTATGAGTGTTATTTTCATGGCGGGATGATTCAGGCATGAGAAATGTTTGTTAATCTGCTGCTATTGTGCTGCAGCCAAAGATCAAATAACAATCCCCTTCCTACGATATTCGGTCGGNGTCATGTGCATTTGTTTCTTAAAAATGCGGATAAAATGTTCTGTTGTTTCATAGCCGATCTGATTGGCGATATTTGCAACAGAAAGATTTGTATCCTGTAGCAGTACCTGGGCTCTCTCCANACGGACCTGCTGCAGAATCTGCGTAAAGGATCTTCCGGTGGTGGACTTAAACAAACGGGAAGTATANTCNGGGGTATAGTGAAATTTTTCNGCGACCTGATTTANGGTTATNGTCGAGAAATTATCCTGAACATATTGCAGTAAAGCAAAGCGTTGAACATCTGNCTTTTGCATAAAGGTAGGTANTTCAATGCTTTTTTCGTAATTACGAATCAATGTTCCAAATATCAGCATCAGCATATAGGAAATCATCTGATCCCAATAGAGAGNTTTCTCCAGAGATTCTTTNTACATATATATTACTCCGCGATGAATNTCATAATCATTACCTGTATGGAAAATGATATAATCATTTCCNTTTTCGGAATAAATATTATTGATGAAGAAAGCGGATAGGATGTTTGGATTGTTCAAAAAGTTAAAAAAGATATTATGCAGGGTGCTTTTGCGTATAAGACAGTTAAAAACGATACTGTCGTCAAATACGCCGATAGAATGTTTGATTCCAGGCGGAATAATGCAGACATCACCCATAGACAGATTTTTCTTGTTGTTGCTGATCACCTGCTCGCATGTTCCGTCATAGACATAAATCAATTCAAAAAAAGTATGATCGTGTATAATTGCCGGACTGTATCTGTTATGACGCAGGGTGATAAGAGAAGCACGCTTGTCCGCATCAAGATAAAATGAATCCTCAAAGCGGGGAGGAATCGTGTTCGGTATTTCCGGTATCAAATAATGTTTTTCATATACTTTCGACATGTCCAACTCTG
>JAAUZY010000047.1 GCA_014804355.1 Lachnospiraceae bacterium | reverse complement strand
TGTAACTGTTCAGTACCTTCACAGTTACGATGCAAAATCCATCCTAAATTGTCTTCGACAATGGGATTTTGCTCGCTGAATCATATTCTTACGGTCTCAGCAGTAAATGCTTCGACCTAAACTGAATAGTTATCATTTCCTACAACTGATCCCACTCCTACTTTATTATCATAGTATAAAAAGCAGCATCTCACAAGTAAACAATTTCTAAAAACGCGCAAAGCATGTTCACAAACTTCGCTCCGCAAACCCAAAATCCGCCAAACAATTTCCATAACGGAAAAAGGCGATCCTTAGATCACCCTTTTCTGCATTATATGCACTATATCACTTAGTTGTATTTTCCATAAGCGACTAATTCTGCACTTTATTTCCCAATGTCAGCTGCAGCGTCTTCTCGGCATAGCCCTGAATGCCCACCGACATGACAGTAATCTCCACCGTATCACCTTTGGCGTGAAATTCCAGCTCCCGCTGCAGCTCATCCATGGAAGTGATCTGTTCCCCGTCAAACTTCGTAATAATATCGCCTTTATGAAGTCCCGCCTCGGCTGCTGCCGTATTCTCATACACCTGTGAGATATAGACACCTTCCGGCATACCGTATGTCTCAATCACGTAGTCTGTAACCGTGATTCCGGTGATACCGAGATAACCTCTTTCGTCCTCTGCCACCTTATTCTTCGTCTCTTTTAACATCAGCTCCGCGATAATCGGGCTTGCAGAAGAAATCGGAATGGCATATCCCATGCCCTCTATAGCGCTGCCGCCGATCTTGTTGGAATTGATTCCGATGACTTCTCCTTTCATATTCAGGAGCGCACCGCCGGAATTACCCGGATTGATCGCCGCATCAGTCTGGATAAATGTACCGTCCGCACCGTCTGACAGCTCGATCGTCCTGTCTAGCGCACTGATCACGCCCGTCGTGACGGACTGTCCGTAACCGAGAGAATTACCGATGGCAATGGCCGGCTCGCCGACTACCAGCGAATCGGAGTCACCCAACGTCGCTACCGCAATCTGATTCAGCGTATTCTTGTCAACATCGTCGATCTTGACCGCGATTACGGCCAGGTCCATCTTCTCATCCGTACCCTTAACGGATGCCTCCGCCTCGCTGCCTTCCAAAAACTGCACCGTCAGCTTCTCCGTGTCTGCGATCACGTGATGATTAGTTGCAATCAGCAGCTCCGCATCGTTCTGTCCCACGATGATGCCGGACCCGCTGGCATCCGCTTCATTGACGAACTGCTGTCCGAAATAAGACATTTTCTCCGAATAATGATTGTTGATCGATACGATGGCCGGCATAACCTCTTTGGCCACTTCCGATACATCAAACACGCTTGCCGTAACATTTTCCGTCACATGCAGACCACTCTTGACTATATCATTACTTTCCTCGATTTCCTTGGCAACATTATCGGTCACAGCAGCAACTCCATCCGATATAGTCTCCTCCGCCTGTGAGACTTCTTCCGTATGATTCTTATCCGCCATGCCGGTCAGCGTCTGTACGCCCCACACGCCCAGTCCGGCAAACACACCAAACAACAGTCCCAGTGATATGCTGACCATTGCCTTTTTCAGAAAACCACCGCCGGATGTCTTCTTTGCTTTCTTTTGCTTCTCCTTACCCGCTCCTGACTGTGCATTCGACTGCGCATAGTCGTTAGGGTAGGTATTACCGTATCGATAGCTCCCGTTGTAATTTTCATACGGATTGTTCGTCGCCCGCTGAGAGTATGTGTTATTCGGATATACATTCCTGTAATAATCCCCGTTATTCCGGCTGCCGTAAGGATTGCTGCTCTGGGAAGCACTGTTCTGTAAATTGCCGGATGGAAGATTACTGTTTTGATTCTGCATCGTGTGATCGTTATTCTGCGATCCGTAGTTTGTGTTTGGATAGTTATTGTTGTCGTACATAGCATTGACTCCTTTCCATATATATCATGCGGTTTGGTACGTTACTGTTCGCAGGTTATCGAAACCGGACGCGCAGATAGATATTGGATCTGACCAGACAGTAACGTTTGGCACCGTTTTTCTTTGACCTTGAAGTCAGTATATTATTTAATTGTGTATAATCTGTGATGAAAATTTATTGAATCTGTGTTTTATTTAAAAAATTTTTCCAAATAAAAAGCTTCACCCATATACTTCTCAGGATGAAGCACATATTTAAAAGAACTACGCCGGCAGATTGAGCAAAATGTTCACGAAGCTGTCCTGCGTAGGAATATGAGAGTTTCTTAATATTCCGTTCAATACCCAGCAATTTCGGGACACGGATGTCCCGAAAAGCCCGACCTGATCAAGACATGAAGTTATGCTGAGACACCAAAGTACGGTGTCTATGCATAACTAAATCATGTCTGGACGGCGAATGTCGGGCGGTTGCGTCCGTCTTTCACAACATCCCCGGAATATTTAGAAACTCCATATGACAAAGCCGGACACGAGAGAACATTTTGCGCAATCTGCCATCTCAGCCTATATACTAACCCACGCCACTCCTACTCCACCGTCACCGATTTCGCCAAATTCCTAGGTTTATCCACATCGCACCCTTTCCCAACAGACACATAATACCCAAACAGCTGCAACGGTATAATCGCCAACGAATTGGCAAAATACGGATTCGTCTCCGGAATATAGATCACATAATCGGCCGCTTTCTCGATCTCTTTATTCCCCTCACAAGTAACCGCCAGCACAAACGCCCCTCTCGCTTTGACCTCTACCATATTGCTGATCGTCTTGGCATACAATTCCGGCTGCGTGGAGACAGCCGCAACAAGCGTCCCCTCCTCGATCAACGAGATCGTACCGTGCTTTAACTCTCCTGCCGCATAGGCCTCAGAATGGATATAGGAAATCTCCTTTAACTTCAGAGAGCCTTCCAGTGAGATTGCATAATCGATACCTCTGCCGATAAAGAACACGTCCTTGGCACCCACATAACGATTGGCAAATTTCTGTATCTTTAATTTATTATTGAGAAGCATCTCAATCTGATCCGGCAGACGCTTCAAATCTCCCAGCAGAGAAGCAAAAGTCTTATCGTCGATCTGCCCGCGCACTCTGCCCAATTTCATCGCGAGCAGATACAGAGCGATCAGCTGAGCGCTGTAAGCCTTCGTGGTGGCAACGGCGATCTCTGGCCCTGCCCATGTATACATGACATTATCCGCTTCTCTGGCAATAGAACTTCCCACTACGTTGACGATGCCCAGCACCTTGAAGCCGCGCGCACGGGATTCCCGAAGCGCCGCCAGTGTATCCGCCGTCTCACCGGACTGGCTGATCACCACCACCATAGCGCCCTCCTCCAAAATGGGATTCCGGTATCTGAACTCCGATGCAAGGTCCACCTCCACTGAAACACGCGCCAAGCCTTCGATCACATATTTACCCGTCATGCCTGCATGATATGCCGAACCGCATGCCACGATGTGGATCTTGCGAATCGCAGCCAGTTCTTCATCGGTCATATTTAACTCTTCTATCACAATGTCATTCTTCTGAATCCGCGGCATCAACGTATCCGTCACGGTCTTGGGCTGCTCATACATCTCCTTAAGCATAAAATGCTCGTATCCCGCCTTCTCCGCAGCATTGGCATCCCACTCGATGGTAACGGGCTCTTTACTCGTCTCTTCCTCATCTACCGTATAGAAATGCATATGATCCGCACGCAGGCGTACCACTTCCTGATTATCCACGTAGTAAACTTTTCTCGTATATTTTAAAATAGCCGGCACATCGGAAGCGATAAAACAGCCGTCTTCATTCTGTCCCACGATCAGCGGGGAATCTTTTCTCGCCGCAAAAATCTGATCCGGACAATCCGCAAAGAGAATGCCCAGCGCGTAAGACCCTTCCACACGGTGTAGCACCTTAGTCACTGCTTCCAGCGGATTTCCTTTATAGTAGTAATCCAGCAGATGCGCCAGTACCTCCGTATCTGTCTCGGAGACAAACTGATATCCCTTATCAGTCAGCATCTGCCGAAGATGCAGATAATTCTCAATGATACCGTTATGTACCACGGTGATCGTCTCCGACGTGTTAAAGTGGGGATGTGCATTCGTATCGCTGGGAACTCCATGGGTCGCCCATCTGGTGTGACCGATTCCGCATACGCCTGACATAGTCTCGCCGCCATGGGTGAGATTTTCCAGAACCTTCAATCTTCCAACCGACTTCGTGATCTGGATCTTATCGCCGTCATAGACCGCCATACCCGCCGAATCATATCCGCGGTACTCCAGCTTGGAAAGTCCGTCTAAAATAATGGGAGCTGCCTGTTTGGTTCCGATATATCCTACGATTCCACACATGTTCTTATCCTCCTGATTATTTAACCTGATACGTCATCTCCAGTACTCTTTATTGGATGACATGGCAACTACTACTTTGCCCGGTAGCGCCTGATAATGCCTGCCAAACAGATATCCCATATACTTGAACCCGCTCTGCAGGATCAGATAAGGAATCTGCCGTCTTAAGTTCAATCTGCGCAGATGCCCGGCTGTCTGTCTGACCAGACGAATGCCCTCCGATTCCGCCGGATAGGCCGCAAACACTTCCGGGTGCTGTGCCTGCGAGACACCCAGATCAAAATTCCTGTGAAACTGTTCTCTGCAATTATAGCTGTGCGAGTGATAGACCTTAGCCTGCGCGGTATAAGCAATACCGTATCCAGCCTCGACGGCCTTCGCGGCATAGATCATATCCTCATTAAATATTGTATGCTTGACAAACCCGCCCAGTGTATCAAAAATTTCCCTGTTATAAGCCGCACACACGTTGGAACAGAAAAAAGTCTTGATACCAAGCGTCTCGAGATCCGCTTTCGTCTTGACCGAAGACTCGCCCGGATAATTGAAATTTCTTGTATACTTCTCAACCTCACTGCTGCCCTCGCCCGCAAGCTGTCTGGCATATGCCACCGCCACCTGATCCTGATGAAGCTGATCAAGCAGTTCCTCCACCATATAATCATCCGCCGGAACGGCATCATCCGTCATCATAATGAAATAATCCGCATCCGAAAGCTGTACTCCTTTATTTCTTGTCTTGCCGTGGTCAAACTCTCTCTTCGATATATGCTTCACCACTACATTCTGATAATTTTTTTGAAAAGAAGTACTATAATATAACAACCGATCGAAATATTTCTGTTCCGTGTTTATGACAATGATCCTGTTGACCGGAACACTCTGATGCTCGAGACGCTCGATCAGCGTCAGAAATCGATGGTCGGGCTTATAGGCTGGGATGATAACATCTACTTTATCCACACGTCTCTCCTCTGTCATAATTTGATCTATGAAATAAAAGGGGCCTGCAATAATAGGCCCCTTGCTCCATTATTTTTTCAGATATCCGTTCGTATCGGAATAGATCTTATCACTGCACTCTTTCACTGTCGCGGAAGGCTGATACTCGTAATCGTTAAACAGGAACTGATGCAGCCACTTAACATTGTCTTCCAGACTGACCGGAACAACACAGGAGCCTTTGGAACCGATCGTACCGGTGGCGCGATTTGACTCCTGCGGGAATCCCGCATTATCAGCAATATAGTAATTGCCCACATTGCCCAGCATCTCCACGATCTCCGCCAGATCCAGCGATGTGTATACCTCATCAAATACAGAGTTCGCAGTCTCTGTCAGCGCCGGAAGTGATGCTTTCTTCGCCTGATCCGCTACCGCAGAAAGAACCTCTCTCTGTCTCTCCGCACGCTTGAAATCGTCACCCGCCGTATAACGGATACGGCAGTAGCCAGTTGCCTGCAGACCGTCCAGAAGCTGATATCCCGTGGATGAAACAGGTGTATAGGAACGTTTCAGATCCTCTGCGATACAGAGCTGATAGTTATTCAAGTGGTTGATCTCCGCGTCATCTACATCAATATATACACCACCAAGCGCGTCAATGGTATCCGTGAGTCCGGCAAAACCTACCGTGACGAAATCCGTGATATTCATATCCAGATTCATATTCAGCATGCTGATCGCCATCTCCGGACCGCCCTTTGCATAGGCCGCATTACATTTATTGTACGAATCGTTACTCAGATTCAGATAAGTATCACGATATACCGATACAAGTTTACATTCTCCCGTATCCTGATTGATGGAGGCGATCATGATCGTGTCGCTTCGTGTGTTCTTCGTCAACGCTCCTGACGTAGAATCCACACCGAACAGGGCAATATTCCGATAGCCCTTCATCGTAGTCTCTTCCGCCTTCTTGACCGTATCGTTGATGATGATATCGCTTTCATCTATCTTCACCTTGCCGCTCGTCGTTGCTGACATAACGGCATAGAGGACAAACACGGCAACCACAAGGATAATGATCTCTATAACAAAAATAATAATTCTTGTTCGCTGTTTCTTAGCCTGCTGCTTCTTAGAAGACTTCTTTCCGGATCCCTTCTTCCCTGTCGGACGTTTACCGCCATTCCTGTTTCCGCTTCCGGAGGAAGATTTCTTTCTCGGACGTTCATCTTCATAGTCATCTTCATAATACTTAGCCATACGTCGTACTCCCTTAATTTAAACATAGTCGTAAATAAGTACTATTCACGGCTTCGCCGCTCATAGTAACATAATACCAACTTATATTTTCTCATACTATAGCGTATAAAGTCAAGCTGTAGCGTAAGCCCAACTATGATTATACTATATCTTGACATAATTGCAACATAATCGGCATTTATTCCATAAATCTTTCTATTTTCTTAAGAATCATGATCCCGATCAGCTCCTCAGATTATTATCTCACTAGTAGGCATTTTTATTAATGAAGCCTTTAAAAATCGTCAGAAACATAATCTTGATATCAAAGGACATCGTCCAGTTTTCAATATAGAAAATATCATACTCAATCCTGCGTTTGATGGAAGTATCACCACGGTAACCGTTGATCTGTGCCCATCCGGTGAGACCCGGTCTTACCTGATGTTTCACCATGTAACGGGGAATTTCCTCCTTAAACTTCTCCACGAACTGCGGGCGCTCCGGTCTGGGACCTACCACGCTCATGTCGCCTTTCAGTATATTAAAAAGCTGTGGAAGTTCATCTATGCTTGTCCGGCGCAGAAACTTGCCGACCTTCGTGACGCGTGGATCGTCCTTAGTCGTCCAGCCATGCTGTTCCGTAGACGGTTTCTGCACTTCCATGGTACGGAATTTATACATCTTAAAAGGTTTATTATGCAGACCGATACGCTCCTGCTTGAAAATAATCGGCCCTCTGGAAGTGCATCCGATCGCAATCGCCGATATGAGCATGACCGGTGAAGACACCACAAGTCCGACTATCGCCACGGCCACATCTACCACACGCTTGGCAATCCAATTGAGCGTATTCGTAAGCGGCACATACCGGATATTGATCACCGGAAGCCCCATCAGATCTTCCGTGTATGGACGGCTCGGAAACATACTGTTATAATCCGGGATAAACTTGGTATGAACGCCCGATTTCTCGCAGATATCCACAATATGCTCCAGATTGTCATAATCCTTCAAAGACAGCGTGATGGCTATCTCATCCAATTTATTCTGCGGCAGTATATAGAGCAGGTTTTCGATCTTTCCTACTACTTTAACCCCTTTATACAACGTACCGCTGGGTACACTGTCATCCAGTATGCCCCGTACCACATATCCCCATTGGGGATTAGAGTTGATTCGATTGATATACTCTTCCGCCGCACGGGAATAGCCCACCAGCAGAATGTATTTCAGATTATAGCCTTTTTCACGGAAATATTGCAGCAATGTGCGGATCAGAGAACGCCCCAGAGTCGTAAGCAGAATGTTGATGATAAAGTAATACGCCATCATGGCTCTGGAGAAGTGAATCTGCGACACCAGATACCACCCCGCCATCAGTAGGATCATTCCTACCACATTTGCCTGAAAAATATTGAGTATCTCGTATTTATGAACCGTCGCACGCTTCGGCGTATACAGATTAAAATTATAATACAGGATCAGATAACCCGGCACGATCACATAGAGCATCTTAAAATATGTAGCCATGGAAAGTACACCGACGGAAGCGTCGATGTCCGAAAAGGGGCTGGCGAACCTGATATACCACGCCAGCATATAGGAAACCGCTATAATCACGGCATCCAGCACTACGTGCAGTCTGTTAAAATATTTCTGGTTATCTTTAATCATATTCTAAGCCTCGTGCGGAAAGACTTCTCATACTACCCTCCATGATTCCGCTTTGCGGAATCACAAATCATCGGGGAGAATGGCCGTATTTTGGGCATTCTCCTGCGTGAGACTTAGAACTTCTAAGGCAGCAATGCTGACTTTGCGAAATCAGCCCTTGCTGTGAGCATGACTTGCTTCGCAAGTCTAGAAGTTCTTCTCACGCTATTTTACAATATTTCGATCAAAAACACAACCTACAGTTATCAGCCAAGCAGACAACACCATATATTGATCCATAGTTCCAGCTGTATGCGGATATAATTGCGCAGGTTCTCCCTGTCATAGCGTACCCTGTGTGTCCTGCCTTCCTCGGATGCGCACAGTTTAAGTCCCTTATACAGCCCTTTGCAGTAGACTCCGCCAAGTCCTTTCTTTGCAAAATAAACGGCTTTCACCGCAAAACCCGCCAGAAGAAGCGGCATATTCAGCAGAAGCTGCAGTGGCGGCATATTCTTGTACGCCAGATATACACTGTTTCTTGCGGACAGATCCACCTTAAATTCGTTATGACGTGAACCGGAAACAGCGCTTCCCGCATGGTATGCCACTGCCTCGGGAATATAGAGATTATGATATCCGCAGATTCCGGCGCGATACCCCAGGTCAACATCTTCCAGATATGCAAAATGATTCTCATCAAAGCTGCCGATCTCCCGGAACAATTTTCTCCGATAGATCGCCGCACAGCCGCAGGTCGCGAATATCCTGCGTTTTCTCTGATACGCTTCCGCCGCCTTGTCCTTGCCGCGGGCAAACGCCCACCCCAGAGCACAGTAGAAGTCTCCCGCATCGTCAATCAGCTCCGGCGTATGCATATTTCTGATCTGTGCCGATCCGGAAAACACTTCCGGATGCCCTTCCATGGCCCTCTCTAATGCCCTGACAAAGCCGGCCTTCACTTCCGTGTCATTATTTAATAAAATAACATACGTTGTTCTACTTGCTTCTATGCCCTCATTAACCGCTTTGCAGAAACCATAATTCCGATCGAGGCTGATCAGTTCCACTTCGGGAAACTGCTGCACTGCTTCCCTGCTGCCGTCCGTGGAGCCGTTATCCACCACAATAATCCGCGCCGGTTCTCCCGCCAGAGAACGCAGACATTTCTCAATATAGTCGATTCCGTTATAATTCGGAATCACGACCGTCGAACGTATCCTTTGTGACATATCTTCCGTACCATACCCTTTCCGCTTGTGTCCGTTTATCCCTGCATGCTAATCTCTATTTCTGCGCACTGTAATCTGCGGATCCCATAATACACGGTATCCCAGACTCGCCGCCGCTCTTCCCAGTTCCATTCCCAGCTTACGGTATCCCGCATCATCACAGATCAGCCGGGACACATCTGCGATCCGCACCGTAGCGCTCACACCGCCCACCTTACAGCGAATCGTTTTCTCTTCATACGGGATCCCCGTAATCTGTGTGAATATCTCCTGCAGCTCCGGTCTGATCTGCATACACCGCGGATCCACCGCCGCCACATCCTGCTTCAGTGATGCCTTATGTGTAGAGCCTCCGCTGTATTCCTTATACAGACCCTTATAGAGACAACTGCCGCTATCATCCATCGCACCGCCGCATATCCTGCTATGGGTATCTAAGATCCTCCCGCCCACGATACCGATGTCTTCCCTGACTGTCAGGATATCCGGCAGATAAGTAATGTCATAGAAACCAAGGTGCAGGCTGTGTCCGACCAGAACATGCCATCCCCGCCGACTGCAGAAATCCGCAAGCGCCGCTTTGCCCGCCTCATAGGCGTATGATTTGCTGGCCGTATTCGCCGCTGTGGAATCCGCATGACAGCGCCAGTGATATAAGACCTTCGGTATATGAATCACTTGTCTATGCAAATCACCGCGCAGATTCGGTCCGAACAACCGGTCTATCACCCGAAGTACCAGATCATAATCCTGCGCACCATCGAATTCTCTGCGCAGCTGCAGACTTTTCATGAGTTTTGCTTCCACCGCCATAAAATGACATATATAATTATTGGATAAAATTAAATCCAGATTCAATTTTTCCTTATTGTGTGGGGTAAAATAACCATTGTTATCACAGTCATACTTATCTTCGTCCGTATAGACAAGCGCCGGTGTCACACCTTTCTGCTTTGCATAGCGGATTTCTTTTACCATATAATACAGGGCATCGGGAGTCAGCAGATCATCATGATCAAGCAGCGCAATATAGTCCCCTGCCGCCTGCTCAATACCGGCATTCGTGTTATCGGATATGCCCTTATTTTCTGCCAGACGGCTGTATCTGATACGCTTCTCCCCGGCGGTATCCATAATATCTCTCACCGTCTTCTCCACGGTGTCGCTTTTCCCCGCATCCACTATGATCAGTTCCCATCCGGGATAGCTCTGCCTGCGCACGGAATCTATCATCTCCCGCAGGAAACGCTCATCCGTCTCATAAGCCGGCACCACAATACTGAACAGTTCGGAATAGTCCGCCGTCTCCACACGCTGCGCTTCCAGAGTATCCGCCGAGGGTTCTCTATAAAAATAATCCGCCTTCCGCTCCTCTTCTATCCGTTCCCGCGCCGCATAATAAGCATGTCGTACACCGTTTTTCTTAAGATAGTTGATGGTCTTTGTGAAATTACTGATCCTGAATATGTTATTTCCCATGTCCTGTCTCCACGCGCAGNCTTAGCNCGTTCTCCGGTGCCATGCGTCAAATTCAAATGCATGGCGCGATTTGCACTATAACCCAATACCAGCCNCTTAAATGATCATCGCCCTGCTNTACGCAGGGCGATATTCACCACAANNTATGATCTCTTCCGGCANTCTCNATGAGANTCTCCGGTNNCATCCCCTGCTCTTAGAGATATGCTTTCAGATCTTCCGTCANTTTATTCAGCTTNTCATCGGCATCTTCCAGACTGCTGCCCTTCACGCCCATGTAGAACTTGATCTTCGGCTCCGTACCGGACGGACGNGCACAGCACCAGGAATCGTTCGTCAGGTCGAAGTAGAGTACGTTGGACTGCGGAAGNCCNGTTTCTCCTGNTTCTCCCGTCTCCAGATTCAATGTCTTNCCNGTAGTATAATCTCTGAACTCTTTTACTTTCAGATCNCCGAAATTCTTGGGCGGATTACTTCTGAGTTTATTCATCAGATCCTCGATCTCTTTCGCACCGTCGATACCCTTCATGGTGATGGAATACTGGCTCTCCTTGAAGTANCCGTACTTCTCATACAGCGTAATCATCTGATCCCACACNGTCTTGCCGTTCTTCTTACACCATGCCGCCATCTCACACAGACACATAACCGCAACNATGGCATCCTTATCTCTGGCNTGGGTTCCNGCNANNCAGCCGTANCTTTCTTCCAGACCNAANACGTANTTNTTNGANCCGCTCTGNTCGAANANNTTGATCTGNTCGCCGATNAACTTAAAGCCNGTCAGCACTTCGATGAATCTTACTTTATAATCCTCCGCNATCGCACGCGCCATATTNGTNGTNACNATGGTNGTTACCANNGCNGGATTCTCCGGCATNNTGCCNGTNGCNGTTCTNTCTCTNAGNATGTANTCNGCNATCAGCATACCGGACATATTNCCCGTGAAAGGTACATACTCACCGGANTTGGTATCCAGCGCATAGATTCCCAGTCTGTCCGCATCGGGNTCTGTCGCCAGCACNATATCCGCATTCTTTTCTTTCGCCAGCTTAAGCGCCAGAGTGAACGCCTTGGGATCCTCCGGATTCGGATACTCTAACGTGGTAAAGTCGGGATCCGGCATCTCCTGNTCNGGNACAACATATACATTCTTAAAGCCCAGCTCAGAAAGAATCCTTCTGACCGGTACATTACCCGTTCCGTTAAAGGGTGAGTACACGATCTTCATATCCTCCGCCATATCTTTGATCACATCCGGATGGATGATCTGTTTCTTAAGCTCCGCCATGTACTTATCGTCGATCTCTTTACCGATCACCACATAGAGTCCGGCTTTCTTCGCCTCCTCCTTATCCATGGTCTTTACGGTGTGGTAATCCGTTACATTGTTCACTTCCGTGATGATCTCTTTATCCTTAGGNGCGGTCACCTGTGCGCCNTCCTCCCAGTAGCACTTATAGCCGTTATACTCCGGCGGATTGTGGCTTGCGGTAATCACGATTCCCGAAATACATCCCAACTCTCNCANNGCAAAAGATAATTCCGGCGTNGGTCTNAAAGCNTCAAACACATAAGCCTTGATGCCGTTAGCCGCCAGACACANCGCCGCNTCGTCNGCAAACTCAGGAGATTTTCTTCTGGAATCNTAGGCGATCGCCACGCCCTTCTCTTCTCCGCCCTGTTTCTTTATATAGTTGGCAAGACCCTGTGTCGCTTTGCGTACCGTATAGATGTTCATACGGTTCGTGCCCGCGCCGATCACACCGCGNAGACCGCCGGTACCGAAAGCAAGATCCTTGTAGAAACGATCCTCGATCTCTTTCTCNTCNTTCCTNATCGCCANNAGCTCCTGCTTAGTCGCATCGTCAAAATAAGAGTCCTCCACCCAAAAGTCGAATTGTTCTTTGTAGCCCATGGTTTACCTCCGTTTCACATATTCATTATTCTAATGTTCTTACTGAAAAAAAAAAGTTAATCAATTAGATTCATTTTAGCACAATGTAAAGGCTCCCGTAAACATATTTTGGAAATCTTACAGCTTGCAACTTGCTGCAACTTTCAACTTACCGAATCTTACAACTTACANCCCGTCGTACAATTTATAACTATGCAGGNNATTACCGCTCAGTCATGCCAGTACCCAGCGCAGAGGGAAGTTAATATCTTAAGGAGCCCCTTAAAAAGCGTCGGNACTTNNNGAGGTNTTTCACGANNNTAGTNCCCGCTACGCTTTTTACGGAGCGAGAGCGCGGCTCCGTAGATATTAACTTTCNTCTGCGCGNNCGNTCTTNGNNNACACTTTANATANNATATGAACAGTATNTTCCCGTCCAAATTGNTNCNNCTACACCTTCAACGCAAAATCACTCCGATCCAACGAAAAGTTCGGATTATAATAAGGATCCCCCGCTTCCAGCACTTCCTTCCACTTCAACCGGAAGGNCTCGGACTCTTTATTATACCGCTGCGCTTTCTCCCCCTGATCATCCATCCCACGTGACACAGACTCAAAATGATACAGTTCCGCAAAAGGCGTAAATACATTGATATANCCCGCCTTCCACGCACGGANGCACAGATCCACATCGTTTAACGACACCGCGAAGNTCTCATCCAGCCCGCCCAGCTTGTCAAANACNTCTTTTCTCATCATCAGACAGGCACCNGTTACCGCCATCACGTTCTGCGCATAACACAGCCGCCCCATATAGCCCAGATTNTTGCTGCTGACGCGGTAATGACTGTGNCCNGCNGTTCTGTGCTGTCCNAGCNCCAGCACTACGCCGGCATGCTGNATGGTNCGGTCTTCATAAAAGAGCTTCGCNCCNACCGCGCCCACATCGCCCCGCTGCGCATACATGAGCAGTTCCTCGATCCAGTCCAGAGTAATGACCTGCGTGTCATTATTCANNANCAGGATATAATCGCCCTGNGCATGGGATACNCCCAGATTATTGATCTTGGAATAATTGAAATCTCCCTCATAAGTAATGACTTTAATATTCGGGTTTTCCTGTATTTGCTTATAATAATCAAAAATCTCTTCCGTGGTGCTGTTATTCTCCACCACGATGATCTCATAGTTATCGTACGTGCTTTTCTCCAGAATCGATGTGATACAGCGGCGCAGATCTTCAATATGATCTTTGTTGGGGATCACGATACTCACCCTCGGACTGCCCTGTATCTCGTATTTAATCTGAAAAATGGTCTCGAATGCCTTCGTGGAGCTGATCTCAAAGTTCTTATACCCCTGTTCCNGCAGATGNGCNGCAACNGCGCCCTTGGCCGCCTCGATGGCATANCTCTTAGCGCCTATGTCNGCCGCCACGCTGCCCGCATGGGAACGCCAGTAATAGAGTAACTTCGGCACNTGTACTATATGCTTCGCCCTGCTTGTGAGCCGCAGAATCATATCGTGGTCCTGACTGCCGTCNAACTGTGAACGGAACAGNTCCGTTCCTTCTAANAGCNTCTTGTCAAAAACGCTGAAATGNCAGATATAATTATTCGCCCGCAGATTATCCGGTGCNAAATCCGGNTTAAANTGCAGGGTGATCATNTCNTCNATGGTCTTATTNCCTTTGAAAGTCGCCTCATCNCAATAAATATAATCCGCGNCCTGATCACAGATGGCTTTCATNTATTCATAGAGTACACTNGGGTGCAGNACGTCGTCATGATCNAAAAGNCCTATATAATCGCCCGCNGCCATNCTCAGACAGGCNTTGGTATTACCGGAGATTCCCTCATTTNCGGGAAGNTTTCTGTAATAGATACGAACATCCTCCGATGCNTATTCNCGACAGATCCGCTCCACATCGCCNTGCTCTGCNTCGGAGCCGTCCGCCAGNCANAGCTGCCAGTTTCCATAGGTCTGNNCNCNCACNGAATCGATCGCCTGTCTNAAGAACTTCTCCGGNGTATTNTAGAGNGGCACTAAGATGCTGAACTTNATATNNCTGNNNAATTTNGTNTCTCTCTGGCGCCNGGCCTCTTCTTCATTCGGNAANCTCGCCGTGCCATGCTGCGAGCGNGCNNCNAACTCAATCTTCTTGGCATCCAGCTTGCGCAGGANTCCTTTNAGACTGCCNTANTGTCCCANNCGTTCCTTNGTNCTGCGNACCCAGTGCACCGCCATGCGAAGCGGCTTGGACATCCGCCAGAACACACTGCCTTTGATACGCTGAAGCCTCTCCTGNAGNGCCTTTTCCTGCTGCCCGGCCNGCGCCAGCNTATCCGCCANCACNCGTCCCTTNTCCCGCTCCCGCTCATAAGCNNCTTTATANTAGCGAAGCGCCTCTTCCTCCGTCATCTGATTTCGNTCTTTCTGTTCCATGTAATAAATCCTCTCCGTCCCGATCATAGNCTTCCGNTCACNCCGCNGCGATACNGNCGGCTGNCAGTTACACACTGCATGTCTTATCGCTCCANGCCAGCATNTTATTACCCTGCGTATCCTTNCANAACATGCCTATGCGATAAGTTCCNGGCGTAAGATCNTCCCGCAGCACCCNAAGNACNAANCCGGNCAGNCCGATTCCCTGTTCCATGGGCAGGATAGCCTCCACATCNTNNCGNTGCCAGTCNGNCGGNACNGCAGTATACACTNCACNGCTTTGAACCTTACCGCCGCNTTCCTGATCCTCCCGGCGAANCAGNACCTGNTTANNGTAATATGCATTATTTANCCCGGGCACATANCACCANCCCATAANCCAAAGAATATCAGGTTCACCGGCATGGATCTTATGCTGTATCTCCGCCCTGTCTACAGTGAGTTGCAGACGGTTCTTGTTGACTCTTCTAGTTAACTTGTCTTGCAACGGTTCCGCTTCCGTCGTCAACAGATGCTCTTCATAAGGGAACTTATAATTGCACCCATAATCCGATGCATTGTCAATCAACGCCCTATGGTAGAAAGGATCCTGTCCATTCATCTGCGGATGTTTCGCATAAAGATTCTCCTTCTCCGTAAGAAGCCTCTTCCATTTATCCTCATCCCCTTCGTCCAAACCACGGCTCAATGACTCATGGTGATACAACACCGCATCATTTCGCTGCACATTATAATAACCTGCCTCAAGCAATTTAAAGCAGAAATCCACATCGTTGTAAGCCACCGCCATCGTCTCGTCCAAGCCGCCTGCCTCTTCATATTTCTTACGGCTCACCATAAGACATGCCGCGGTCACTCCTGCCATATCGTATGTTATTCTATTATGTCCGTAATAGTAGTCTCTGTCATCCGGAAAAGTGATCAGCTTATGGGACGGTCCGATCACCATGTTAGTGATCCCGACATGCTGAATATTCTGTGTACCCGCGTACCACAGCTTCGCACCCACTGCTCCCACGTGCGGCTGCAACGCCTGTCCTGTCATGCGGCGAAGCCAGCTGCGCTCTATGATCTCCACGTCATCATTTAACAGAAGAATCAGATCGCCCACTGCCCGCTTAACCCCCATATTACACATCTTTGAAAAATTAAAAGGCATACTCTCATAGAGATAAGTGAAACCGTACTTCCTGCGAAGTCTCTCTATCTTGGCACGATTCTCGTCGCTGCTGCCGTTATCTACAACGATCCACTCGTAGTAGGGGTAATCCGTCTTCTCCCGAAATGATTTCAGGCATCGTTCCAACACCTCCGGATGATCTTTAGACGGAATCACCACGGAGACCATATAATGCGGCGGGATCTGCCTGTCCTCGTTCTGGGCACGTACACAGCGCTCCCTTCCCGAAATAGATGTGTCATAGACAACGTGATACAGATCCGGCTCCTGGGCGCTCATCAATACAGCCTTTACGCCTCGTCTGGCAAGCGCCTGTTCCCGCACATCCATACAATCTGCCCCTGCGCCTTCCAAATAACAATCGTTTTCTAATTCAGTCTGCAGACACTGCCGTACGGTTCGAAACTGCTCTTCTTTATCCGCGCACGTTTCCAGCCGTTGCCTTACTTCCTCGGAAGGCTCATACTGACGGTGGTAGAGTACCCCGTCTATATGGCAGATTGCCTGAATCGGCGGAACACTCTCCAGCCGGCACCGCCTGCACACCGCTTCCTCCAGATGCAGACACAGATCATAAAACCGAACCGACAGTTTCTCCCGCTCTTCCGTCTTCATACTCTCTACACTGAAACGGGTCTCAATCAGGAACTCTTTCTTTACCGCCACCAGATGCCCCCAGCAGTTATAAGCCAACAATGTATCCGGCGAATAGCACGGTTTAAACCAGGGTTGCATACGCCCGGACAGATCTTCCCAATAAAAATCTTCATCCGTATAGGCAATTTTGCAGGACGCATTTTTATTAAAGTATGATTTAACTTCATCCAAACATTTGTTATTAATGATGCCCCTTCCACAAGCCAGAATTACGACATCCGTCTGTGGAATATCGATCATCTTCCATCCGTCCACCGTGACAGAAGATCTGTTGTTATTTATATAACCATTGTTATTTTCCTGCAATATCCATTCCGCATAAGGCCGCTCTTGCCGCCGCATCTCCTCTTCATAACGCAAGAGACAGGAATCCGCCTCAGAACCCCTGTCAATATCCGTGATCCGCTGCCGTTCCCCTTTGAAAGCATGGTACAGACCGCGAAAAGGCGACGTCATTCTCCAGAAAGGACTCGAGTAAATACGGTTCAGGTTATCATTTAAGTCTTCCTGCCTTCTCTGCGAATCCCCGATCTTCCCCGCCAATGTGCTGTTGTTCCTGCGCTCTGTCTCATAGGCAGTCTCGTAATAAGCCGCCCAGTCATTGCATTTCGTCCGTCCGCTCATCTGTTAAAACAGTCCCCTTTTCTGCATATGTTTTACCGTCTCCTCCGGCAGTTTCGTGACTTCCATTGACACCTGCAGCAGATTACGCTCCTCTCCCGCAAGCCCCGTAAGCGATACTGTAATATTCGGATCGCGGGTAGGAAAAACATACGTATTATCGCCGACCTTAAATCCGTTCATCTGTATCTGCCTGCCCTTCCATGGGACAGACACGCCGTTATACTTGATCTCCTGAATATAAACGAGGCAGTAATCGCTGCAAGGATCGATTCTCAGTGCGCTTCTTCCGCCCGGCACGGTCACTTCCAGCTCTGTCATCCCCTCCGGCGTCATGCGGATCTGTTCGCCCGCCTCATCCGGAAAGAAGGACTGCTCTTCGTTGAATCCTGCGCCCGTATCCTCATAGATCTGCACGCGATCATTTTGCCCGACCGCTTCCTGTCCTTTGCAGAAAGCATCTACAGTATAAACCGGGCATCCGATCGCCTCCCTGATCTCCGCCATAGACATACTCTTACCGGTCACATATTTCTGAAATTGCATCTCCTGTCTGCGGTACTGTTCTGCCTCAGATTGATCAATACTAAGCTTCTGCATAATCAAATCAAGATTTAATTTATTTCTCTTTTCGTTTTCAAGTAAGTAACAATAGACTGCCCGAAACGCGAGCTGTTTCGGATCAACCGCTTTCTGAAAACTCCACTCAAAATCTATAACATTCCACTCGTTATTAATATCTTCCGGTACAATAATGTTCGCAAAAATCAAGTCATAATCAGCAATCGGCTTCTCCTCGCCGCAGCCGATCCGTTTCAAATACTCATCAAACAGAGCCTGAAAACGCTCCACATCATTTCGCGCCAGACACTCATCCAACAGCTCTTCCAGACTTCTTCCCTCGAGATATTCGAAACGCAGATAGGGCGGTTCCGTCTCCAGTCCGACCTCCGCTGTCGTCGTGCTATTCGCCCGCTCCAGCTTGCACCGGTTGATGGCCAGACCGCTGTTTGCATAGCGTTCACAAAGTTTCTCATAGACTTTTTCTGTATTCTCGATATGCTGCCACGACTCATATGATAACGGATGTTTTTCTATACTTTTCCCTGTCCTGTTCTCACGCAGAACTGTCTTAATTCGAAATTCCGGTTTCCTGTCGCTAGAATACTTCACGTACTTCTCTTCCGGCGCAGGCCCAAGCAGCATCATATAGGAATTAGAGAACAGCGGAAACTGCCCTTCCTGTATGATCGTATCAAATACTCTCTTCTCGTCGAACAACAGAAGCCTGTCCCTGTCAAAGTTCCTGAGATTGGTCGTAAGTTCCCCCACCTTCGGGAGTCTGTCATCGGAATAGAGGCATGTCATAAATTTATAGTCGGGATATGGATAATACATCTGCACCTGTTCGTAGCCGCACCGCCTGGCAATGCCACGCAGCCCGTCAGCCGTAAACGTCCTCACCACGCCCCCGTCAGGATAGTTCTCCAGACCGCTGAAATAGGTACCGAGATGATCTTCTCTGCAGCCCGCCCAGTATTTCAGACCGAATTTATTCTCTATCGCAATGGCTATCGTTCCCTGCGGCTTCACATGCCTGCGGATAATATTCAGAAAATCCTCATACGGCGTCTCCGACTGGATATATGCTTGTGCGTACTCAAATACACCGATCAGACAGATGTAGTCATAATCACAGGGCAAATCCGGTTCCACATCCTGAAAATTGCCCACATGTATAGTCACATTGTCCGCTTCCATGTGCCGATAGGCATTGATCCGGCTCCGTTTCCTGGACAGATCTATGCAGGTGACCTCCCCTGCCTTCCTCGCCAATGCGCCGGTAATCGCTCCGCAGCCGGAGCCGACCTCAAGCACCTTCATATCCTTCGTGATCGGAAGCCACTCCACAATATTCTCCCGCTGCGCGGACAAATGATACAAAATCGGCCAGCTTCCCCGTTCCTCGATGATTCGCTGATACTCCACTTCCGAATAATTACGGGTGATATCTAATAACTCATCTTCCACATCCCCGTCGCAGTAATAGTCCTCACCCGGATAATGAGTCAGATCCAATTTAATTTTTCCGATTTCCTCGATCTTTTCTTCCGACATCATGTTTTCCTTCTGAACAGTTACTTTTCCTTTACTTTTTATAGCAGGCAGTCTTCACAAATGTACTGTCACGCCTCGATGCTTCGCACCTCGATCACGGAATTCATATCATAGAATCCTACCGTATCTTTATCGGAGATCACCGACAGATTCAGCACATCGTACAGTCTGTGATACACCGTAAAATCGTCATTCTCATACCCCGTAACTCCCAGAGACAGCAGATAATCGCCTCCCTGCAGATTCATGTCCTGCGTAAAGACCACTTCCCGCACAGCACCAGCCTCCACTGGCTCTAAAAATGCTTTCTCAAACATGGTATTGGTGCCGGTGATTTCCGTTCCACGTACATTTTTAATTGTAAAAGCAAATATGGGCGCGTGGATATCCTCCTGCATCCGTACCTTCATGCAGATGGAAAATGTGCTTCCTTTCAAGATTGCCGATGTCTTTACTCCCTTATTGTCCGTAATATAGTATTCCGTGATGACGGCTTTCTTAGACCCGTATTCCAGAAGTTCCGGGTTCTCCGCAAGTGCACTGTCCGGATTCGTTTCCCCACTGTTCCTGCTGGACTTCGCACCAGAGTTTTTCCCGCCGCCTTCCACTTTGCTGCCGGATGCCGCTTTACGAAGCTCTTCATCATCCAGCAAGCTGCCCTGTTCCTGCTCCGGTGCCACATACTGTCCTACCAGAACCTGCTTGTAGATGTCTATCATCTCTTTCGGCTTTCCCTCACCCAGCTTGGTGCCCTGATTGAGCAGCACCACTCTGTCACAGTATTTGCTGATACTGCTCAGATCGTGGCTGACAAACACGATGGTCTTTCCCATCTCCTTAAATTCTTCGAATTTATGATAGCACTTTGCCTGAAAAAAGACATCACCCACAGACAGCGCCTCATCCACGATCAGAATCTCCGGATCGATATTGATTGCCACCGCGAAGGCAAGCCGCACGAACATACCGCTGGAATAAGTCTTCACCGGCTGATGCACATACTCGCCGATATCCGCAAACTCCAGAATCGATTCCAGCTTTTCATCGATCTCCTTCTCGCTGAATCCGATCATGGTGCCGTTCAAATATATATTCTCGATTCCGTTATATTCCATATTAAATCCCGCACCAAGTTCCAGCAGTGCGGATATACGTCCGTTGACCTCCACTTCACCCCGTGTCGCATTCAGAACTCCTGTAATAATCTTGAGAATCGTGGATTTGCCCGAACCGTTTGTCCCGATAATGCCCACGCACTCTCCCTGCTTAATGGTCAGATTGACCCCCTTCAGGGCATGGTGCTCCGTATGGCGTTTTCCCCGCCCAAAGCCCAGCGCTTCCTTGATCCGGTCGGAGGGCTTATCATACAGCTTATACACTTTCTCAACATCCGTAACCTTAATCGCAATATTGTCCATATGTGATTTTCCTATCTAAAATACTCTACCCCGCAGTGCCGCAGCTCGATTTCACTTCGTTTCATCTCGCTCACAGCACATCCGCAAAGTGTACCCTTAATTTCCGGAAGACCAGCGTTCCGATACAGAACAAGCTGATCGTAAAGATCCAGAAATACGTGGAAGAATAGAAGTGCTCCCAGAACCATACTTCCTCATAAATCGCACTCCGGTAACCGTTGACCACATAGACCAGCGGATTTAACTTAAAGAGCGTTTTCATGTTATCCGTCTTTAACATCGTAATACTCCACAGGATCGGTGTCGCCCACATCCCGATCTGCAGGGCAATATTAATGATCTGCTGCAGGTCCCGGATAAATACCACCAGTGCGCAGGTCAGATAACTCATCCCCAGCACCAGCAGGAACATGCAAAAGCTGTAATAGATCAACTGTAATGTATAGATCGTCGGATAATAACCGTAGCCGATAGAAACTAACAATAATACTGCTACGAAGAACGCATGAATGAAAGTAGCCGCAATCACCTTAATGATCGGTAGAATACTGATATTGAACACAACTTTTTTCACCAGATAATTATACTCAATTAATGCCATCGTTCCCTGCGTGATCGCTTCCGAGAAATAGAACCAAGGCACAAGTCCGGCCGTCAGATAGAGCACATAGGGCACTTCCAGCCCGCTTGCCACCATCTGGCTCCTCGTGTCAAATACTTTATCGAAAACGATCCAGTACATCACCACGGTAACCACCGGCTGGGCCATTGCCCATACGATCCCCAGATAAGAACCGGCATACCGCTTCTTGAAATCATTCTTTGCCAGCTTCCAAATCAGCTTCCTGCTCTGAAACAGTTCCGCCGGAATCGTCAGAATTCTCTCATAGTAGAGTGCAAAAATCATACAGGTAAACGCAATCAGTACACATCCGCTGACCTTCTTCATCTGCTCCGTCACCTGATCCGCCAGTGGATTATGATGATTGACCAGCACAAGCGCCAAAATCAAACCAAGCCCCCAGAATATGGCAATTCCTGCGGGCTTTCCCAAGTATTTTGTTTTCCTGTCGGAATGTTCCGTCTTTCTCACACTCATAATCTTCCTGCTCCGAAATATATCGCCGGCATATATGCAGCATACCCCTTTTCTCGGCATACTGCTTTAAGTCGGATATAAGCTTTATTTGCGGTATTTTTGTGTGAATGCCGCAAGCCCGTCCTCTCTGTTTGCATCTTTAGGCGACAGGATCGGCTGCTCTCCCTCCGAAATGGGCCATTCGATCCCGATCTCCGGATCATTCCAGATGATGCCTCCCTCGTCGCCCGGATGATAGAAATCCGTACATTTATATGCAAATTCTGCGTAATCAGACACTACATAAAAACCATGCGCAAAATTTTTCGGAACAAAGAACTGTTTCTTATTCTCCGCCGAGAGCAGCACGCCGTACCACTTACCGTAAGTCGCGGAACCCTGCCGTAAGTCCACTGCCACATCATATACCGCACCGCTTAAGACACGCACCAGCTTGTCCTGCGGATAATTGATCTGGAAATGCAGTCCACGTAAGACTCCTTTCGTGGATGCCGACTGATTATCCTGCACGAAGACCTGATCGATTCCTGCTTCTTTGTAATCATTATAATTATATGTCTCCATAAAATAACCTCTGGCATCCTCAAATACCGCAGGCGTGATCACTTTAAGCCCCTCGATCTCACACGTTTCCACTGTTATCTTTCCCATATCCGTATCTTCCTTTCCGCTTATTCTTCATCGGACCCGGTTGGCACATTTCCGCTGTCGCCGTTTATCACACCGGAATATCCCGCCGCGCCCTTGGCATGATTGATTGAAGTGTCAATATTCATGTAACACAGGTTCAGGTCAACCCTCGTCTCAATACCATCCACAGAACCTTTCGATGTGTACTGCCACATATGGTAGTATTTATCATAAACAGGGATATCCGCATATTCCGCGAGCCACGTTCTGTATTCTGACACTTCTGTCATATCTAATTCATCATTCAGCCAGTTTCTGGAAGCGTAGATACCCGTCTCGTATCCTGCCGAAGCAATCGTCTCCAGAAATGCTTTGTGGATCTTTGTCCTCTCCTCTGCCTCCAGCGCATCGGCGCGTCCTCTGCCTCCGGCACTTTCGCTGTCCAGGAATACAGGATAATCCACATCATAGTCCTCGATCAGGCTGATAACCATGCTGGCTTCCTCTACTGCTTCCACCTCATCCAGCGCCTGCGTAAAGAAATACACGCCCACCGGAATGCCGGCTTCTATGGCTCCCTCAATATTCCTCTTATACATGGGATCCAGCACCAGCGCACCGGATGATGCTCCCCGATATCCGCAACGGATGATAGCGAACTCGATACCGTCACCTTTTACTTTTTCCCAATCAATCTCTTTATTCCATTTAGAGACATCTATACCGAGCCGCGCATTGTCTCCGGCAAATTGCAATTCCGTATTCTCACTTCCGTCCGCCGCTTCCTCTGCACCGTTGACGGCTCTGTCTTCCTTCTCCGCATCGATGTCATCCTCCGTCATTATGAGGTATTCGATGTCACTTAACACACGATACTCGATCTCCTGTTTGACCTGAATGGTCGTGATCGTATTCGGAACGATAAAGCCCTCCGCTTCCGCTAACGACACGCTGTATTCCCCTGCACGCAGTCCATCGATATATACGATCCCGTCCCGATCCGAATCCGTGTACTCACCCATTCCCTGTATCTTAACCACAAAAGGCGTACCCGTCACCAGTCTGCCCACACTGTCCACGATCATGATTCTCAGATCCTTCGCCACGGAGCTCATCATCAGGAACACGTTTTTACCGGAGTAAGTCTCTATGCTCTTAAATTTCACTTCAGGATCAAAGAAGGTTTCATCCCGCAGAAAAGCAGACAGATCGCTTCCTCTCTGCCCGTTATCCGCCACTTCCATGACCGCCGTCTCTTCTATCTGCACGTCAGCCGTTAATCCCAGCTTCTTTTTGACAGTTTCAAGATTCGTAACCGCAATCACGCCGATTAATACCATGAACATAAGGATCATGGCCAACAGCATTCTTCTCATTCTCTTAGAGTCCATTGGCAACCTCAACCATATACTGACCGTAATCTGTCTTCATCAAAGGTTCTGCCAGCTTCAGCAGTTGTTCTTTGGTAATAAAACCTCTCTTGTAAGCAATCTCCTCAATACACGAGATGTACAGTCCCTGCCGCTTCTGGAAAGCAGCCACGAAATCCGCCGCATCAAGCAGGGAATCATGATTTCCTGTATCCAGCCATGCAAATCCGCGTCCCAGCGTCTCCACTCGAAGCTCTCCCCTGTTCAGATACTCGTTATTGATACTCGTGATCTCTATCTCACCTCTTGCGGAAGGCTTCACATTCGCCGCGATCTCCACCACGTCATTGTCATAGAAATATAAACCCGGCACTGCATAATTACTCTTCGGTTTCTCCGGCTTCTCCTCGATGGAAATGGCTTTGCCGCTCTCGTCAAACTCCACTACACCGTACTCTCTCGGGTCTCTGACATAATAACCGAAGATTGTCGCGCCTTTCTGTCTTGACGCCACCTCTCTGAGCACCTTGGAGAAACTCTGCCCATAGAAAATATTGTCACCCAATATCAGCGCCACACTGTCATCCCCGATAAAATCCGCACCGATAATGAAAGCATCCGCCAACCCTCTGGGAGATTCCTGCACGGCATACTCCATACGCAGCCCCAGCTGCTCACCCGTGCCGAACAACTCCCGGAACACCGGAAGGTCTCTGGGTGTGGAGATAATCAATATTTCCCTGATCCCTGCCAGCATTAGTATGGATAACGGATAATAGATCATCGGTTTATCATACACCGGCATAATCTGCTTGGAAACTGCCTTCGTCAACGGATACAGGCGGGTTCCAGAACCGCCCGCTAAGATTATTCCTTTCATCTTCTCCTCATTTCTGCGATTTTAAGGTCGCTTAGCCGATTTTGTACATCTCTTCATAGTATTTCTGGTAATCGCCGCTGGTCACATTCTTCATCCACTCTTCATGTTCAAAAAACCATCGGATCGTACGACGGATGCCTTCCTTAAACATCGTCTCCGGCTCCCAGCCGATCTCTGCTTTGATCTTGTCCGGCGCAATGGCATATCTTCTGTCGTGTCCCTTGCGGTCCTCCACGTATGTGATCAGTTCCTCGCTGACATGCGCCCTGCGGGGATCCGACTCCGGCAGCATCTCAAGCAGCGTCTCTATAATAATCTTGATAATCTCAATATTCTGTTTCTCGTTATGTCCGCCGACATTGTAGGTCTCAAACAGCTTTCCCTGCTCCTGTACCATATCGATCGCCTTGGCATGATCCTCCACATACAGCCAGTCCCGAACATTCTTTCCGTCGCCGTAGACCGGGAGTTTCTTGCCCTGCAGTGCGTTATTGATGATTAACGGAATCAGTTTCTCAGGGAACTGATAAGGACCGTAATTGTTGGAACAGTTGGTGATATTCGCCGGGAAATGATATGTGTCCATATATGCCCGGACTAACATATCGGATCCTGCCTTGCTGGCCGAATAAGGACTATGCGGCGCATAGGGCGTCGTCTCATAGAAATAACCGCCGTCCTCCTCGAGAGAACCGTACACCTCGTCCGTAGACACATGGAGGAACTTCTTATCTTCTTTAAAACTGCCGTCCGGAAGTTCCCATGCCGCCTTCGCACAGTTTAACATCACCGCCGTCCCCAGCACATTAGTCTGCACAAACACCTCCGGATTACGGATACTCCGATCCACATGACTCTCCGCCGCAAAGTGCACTACCCTGTCGATCTCATTCTCGGCAAAAATCTTCGCGATCGCCTCCTTATCGCAGATATCAGCTCTGATAAACGTATAGTTCTCCCTGTTCTCCACATCCTTCAGATTCTCCAGATTACCCGCATAAGTCAGCGCGTCCACGTTAATGATCCTGATTTCCCGATCATACTTGCCAAACATATAATGTATATAATTNGANCCGATAAATCCGGCTCCTCCCGTCACCANGTACGTTCTCATANNNTATATTTCCTCCATTCNNTATATTCAAATTAAGTATATCACACACAGAAAATATTCGATTTCCATATTCTCTTAAGTATGATATAACTCTATGTCTTATTATCGTTTAAACACTATAAAATTGCAACCTTTGATCCAAATATCATTTTTCATAAACCATGGTTACTATTCAGACATCGCCAATACCGAGCGCAGATGGAAGTTAATATCTTAAGGAGCCCCTTAAAAAGCGTCGGCACTTAGCGAGGTATAAAGTTGCAACGCAACTTTCGAGCTTAGTGCCCGCTACGCTTTTTACGGAGCGAGAGCGCGGCTCCGTAGATATTAACTTTCATCTGCGCGACCCCGGCCCCAGCCTGCTCAATAATGCATATAACTAATATTCATATCCACATTCCCACTAATTCCGCTGACTCTCCCCTTAGAAGAATACTGCCACATATCATACCTAGTCGCCGTATATGTCGGCGCACTCGCATACTGCGCCAGCCAGATCTTATACCCTGTCAAACTGCCCGTGTTAATCTTCTCATTAAACCACGTCTTATTCGCATATATCCCTGCGGAGTAACCGGAATTCTGTACCGTCGCACAGAACGCTTTACACACGGCAGTTCTCATGTCCCTGCTGACACCGTCTCCGCGCCCGCCGCTGCCTTCCACATCTATGAANATCGGATANTCCAGNCCGTATCCGCNGGCAAGCCCCACCGCCATAGATGCCTCTTCNACNGCCTCCACCTCATTGACCGCCTGACTGTAAACATAGACTCCNACCTTAAGTCCTGCCGCCTTAGCGCCCTTGATGTTACTTCTGAACTTCGGATCTTCCACCAATACGCCGGTAGAATAGCCCCNNTAACCACAGCGGATGATTACATAGGAAACACCGGAATTCTTGACAGCATTCCAGTCAATGCTGCCGTTATGCTTGGAAACGTCGATTCCCATAGTGCCGGAATTAGACGACAGCTTGCCNTCACTTCCAAACGTATACCTGGCTCCCTGAATAACCTGCTCTCCCGTCACATANTTACCGTTCTTATCGTAGAAATAGACATGTCCGTCTATTGTCTGCCAGCCGGTATATTTATACTCAGACACTTTTGTGGATTTCTTAAAAAAAGCATCCCGCTTGTTGTAATCNTCATAGACTGCTTCCTTATACTCACCATCAGAGCTCTTATAATACATCTGGTTGCCGTCTTTGTCTTTCAGCTTGGCACTGCCGTCCACGGTCTGCGCCTTCTTCACCTTNATCTCATATGNGGCGGAGACNTCCTCTGTCGAGCTGTTTTCACAGACTGCGGTGATCTTTACNGTGCCCGCTTCCACACCTGTGACCACGCCCTTGTCATCAACTTTAGCTATCTGCTCATTGTCACTGCTCCACTTGATCTTGCCNTCTTTAGGCTCNGTCTTAGCCGACAGNGTGATCGTCTTGCCGACAGTCACCTCTTTATCACCGCTTATGCTGACNTTNGTATAGACGACATCCNNATNCTGGTTNTNTTTATCATCCTTGTNTTTATCGTCTTTGTCCTTATCTTTGTCGTCTTTGTTATCTTTATCCTTNTCATCTTTATTATCNGTATTCTCGCCGCCGTCNCCCTCATCCGGTNTTTCCGGTTCNCTGACCGTGACAGAACAGGTCAGTTCCTGAANCATACTGCCNANNGCCACACGTGCNGTAATCGTNGCGCTNCCCACACCGACTCCGGTAACACTGCCTTCACTCACTGTCGCTACTGCGGTATCGCTGCTNCTCCACTCTACNNTATANCGAAGNCTTGTACCACTGACATTCACACTAAGAGAGNCGCTGTCTCCCTTGTNCAGATTTAANCTGNCGCTGCTTAAACTGATAGATATATTGNCCGGNTCTTCATCTGAGCNATCNCCTTCTTCCANCAGNTTNCTGTAATCGCCNCTGACTGTCCAAGGNTCCGGAATATCTTTCTTGGAAACCTCCTCATANACTGCCGNACCTTCNCCGATCGGTGTNTTCGTGGATTCNACCCACTCCACCGTNTCGGTNANCGCNGATTCNANNACNGTATTCTGTACAGCTTTATCCTCTGCCGCCGCATTTATNTCAGACTCCGACTTCACNTCATCCGCCACATTCACCTTTTTATAAGCGATAGTATCTGTGACTTTAATGCTGCTGGCGGAGGCAGGCAGCTTATACTTCGCATGCTCATTGCCCGCAAAAGGCTTAACCGTCACCTGATAGGTCCCTGCGTCGATTCCGGTCTGATAGATGATACCGTCCTTATCTTCGTCTTTTAAGTCAAAATTCTTCTTACCGTTTGTCACTTCCACCTCGAACGGCAGACCTCCGATCAATTTGCCCGTCGCTTTATTGACAAACTTAATCTTAAGATCCGACTGAATGGACGTGAGATTAAGCACCACTTCAATCTCCTTGTTCTGATCCGCCTGCTCCTCGTGCTGCTGCTCTTCCTGCTCCGGTTCTTCCGTAAGTTCGATCATACCGGCAAGTCTTGCGGATTCGGAAACCGCCACAAGCCCACTCTCCCCGATCACGGAGATACCTTCCAGTTCCTCTCCTACCGTTGCAAATGCAGCCACCTGTTTCTCTACGGATTTCGCATTGGCATAAAGCACTCCTGTAACAATCACCCCTGCCAGAACCACAACTCCCAGCATGGCAACCACTACATCCAAAGTACTCATATCCTCCAGAAAATGACGGATTCGCACGATTACGCTGTCATCATCGTCATACTCATCATATTCTTCATCGTCATCATCATACTCTTCATCTTCGTCATCGTAATCGTCATCGTCATATTCTTCGCCGTCGTACTCATCGTCTTCGTACTCGCCGTCCTCGTCGTCATATTCCTCATCTTCTTCATCGTACTCTCTGCCTTCATACACTCCGGCTTCTTCGTACGCTTCATCTCCATACTCCTCGTCTTCCTCGTACGACTCGTCTTCATACTCCTCATCTTCCTCGTATGCCTCGTCTTCATAGTCTTCATCTTCTACGTATGCTTCCTCTTCATACGCTTCGGATTTTCGGGCAGACGTCTTCCCGCGCACCGGCTTCCTTCCGCGTCCGCGTTGATAGGAGTCTATCATTTCATCATCAAGACAGAGGAATTCCAGTGTGTCATCCGTCACCTTGTCATCATCCTCATCGTCAAACATTCCGTCGTCACCCATGAGAAATTCGTCCAATTCGATCGGTCTGCGGGACTCTCTCTTTTTATTTGCATTACTCTTTTTGTTTTGCATTTTATGTAAACCCTTCTTTTTAACATTTTTGTAACATTATAGCATAAAAGCTCAATAGATTCAAGGTTTTTTACGATCTCTGCATTTCAGGTAAGATTTACATAAAATTTGATCCATCCAAATACCCGTGCGCGATATTTTACATCGCTTATTATGCCATATTCTGGTAAAATTCGCTTGACTTTATCACCTTAAACTGACACAATACAAGTGCAACCTTACAATTACAACAATCATTTAAAATGAAAAGGGGATTTTACTATGATGTACATGCACTATTGTAAGCGTTGCCATCGGGTCTATATGCTAAACGGACACAAACAAACCTGTCCGAAGTGCCGTGAGAATATTGCGGAACTGAAGATCACTTACATGGATTACGCCACCATGGATATGGAGGCGAGGGAACAGTTCTGTAATTGCTGCGCGGACGAAGAGCAGCTACAGAAGTTAAGCACCACTTACCGTATGTATAAGTACAGCAAGTGGTATAAAGAACTACATACCCAGTTCCCAACCACTACCATTATTACTACTTACACCCTAGCAGAAAGAACCCCGATGGAGAACGCTGTGTCCGTGGTCTGACCGCCACTTGACACAATCCGTCTAAGAGTGCTGCCGGAAAATCACGAATTTCCGGCAGCGCTCTTTTTCATTCCGTCTTAAATCAAAAGATTTTATTAAAAAAAACATAAGCCATGGATTTTTATAGACTTTCATAGTAAAATAATGGATATTATGCAAACGCGGACATCCGGAAAGGCCAAAACACCGGAACGCGCAAAAGGAGGCCGTTATGGACCAGAAACAGCAGAAAAAACGTGTCGCACAGACAGAACTGACTATAGAAGAGATCTTAGATGAAAGCCCGGATGCCGCAGACGAAAAACCCACATCCACGGACGAGACCCGCAAATCTACAGCCGGAAAGTCTAAATCCACTACCGGAACACAGAACTCTGCGGCCGGAAAGCGCAAATCCGCAACCGGAACACAGAACTCTGCAACCGAAAAACGCAAATCAGGCGGTGTTAATATCCATGCGATCCTTTTGGGCGCCATCGTACTTATTGCATGTTTTTCCGCATACAGACTATATAAATGGAATAAAGGAGTCCCGTCAGATTATGATCCGAACTATCAAACTACGGATTTTGATATCGAGGCGATGGACAGCATCATCCCCCTTGCTCCCGACAAACTGGAGGGACACGAGGATGACGGCGTAACGACGATCCTGTGCCTGGGCGACGATCCTTTTTCCCTGAATCAGGGTGAGGGCGGACTGGCAGAACAGATTGCTGCCAAAACCGGCGCTACCGTCTACAACGGCTCCTTTACCGGTACTACCATGGCGGCACAATTTGCGAACTATAACAACGGATACATTCTGGACGCGTTCTCTTTCTCCTATGTGGCGCAGAGCCTAGCTTCCGGAGATTTCGACCTGATGAAGACAGCCGCCACTTACAGCTATGATGAATCTTTTCCTAAGACGACAGCCATGTTGGAATCTCTCGACATGAACAGTATTGACATAATCTGTGTCATGTATGACGGCAGCGACTATATCAACAAGCGTCCCTGCGATGACCCCAACGCGCCCAACTCCATCATCACTTACACGGGTGCCTTAAGAGCCGGCGCAGAAGCGATTCAGGAGGCGTATCCTCACATTCGTATCGTGGTAATGTCGCACACCTTCTGTCACACGATCAACGAGGAGGGTAACTTCGAGAACGGCGACCGAGTAGACTTGGGACACGGCACTTTAAGCCATTATCTGCAGAAAGAACTGGATGCCGCCAACGATTGCGGTATATCCCTGATTGATAATTTCTACGGCTCCATCAACGAGGATAATTATCTGGATTACATGACAGATTATATCCATTTCAACGATGCCGGAAGAGAACTGTTAGCCAGAAGATTTGTGGAATGTATCTTCCCGAATCTGGCGGCAGGAGAAAATGAATAATTCAACAAAAAGATAACTATCATATTTCATAGGCGGATTGGACAAAATGCTCTCGCAGTTGCCTTACGTAGTCATATGGGATTTTCTTAATATTCCGTTCAACATCCAGAAATTTCAAGGGACGTGCTTATTACCCTAATGGGCAATAAGCCTATGTCCCGAAAAGCCCGAAATGAGCCCGGATGGCGAATAGAGGGCGGTTTCGTCCGTATTCTCAACGCAATCGGAATATTTTAGAAAATCCATATGACGAAGTCGGCAACTGCGAGAGCATTTTGTCCAATCCGCCTCTCGTAAATTTTATGGCTACAATTTTTAATACTCCACCGAAAATAACCCCTCAAAATCAAACCGCCCTATCATATCCCGCGTCTCATCCAGTGCCTGCCTCATCTCTTCCGCACATGTCACCTCGCAGGCTCCGTTTGCGAAACACTCCGTCATATAACGGTTGATATCCCTGTGGTAGTGGGTATAATCCGCATAGTTATTTAAGTCCGTCACGATCTCCTCCCGATTCGGGAAATAGAAGATCCGCACATTATCGTATGCAAGCAGAGTCTCGGCTATGTGTGCATACTCCGCCATGGTCGCTTCCAGATGATTTTCCTGTATCACGTCATTCCAGTACAAAATGCTGTAGGGCGGAAAGAAAATATAGAACACCGTATCCGGATTCTGTTCAATATACGGGCACAGATTGACCCGTAAGTTTTTGTCCGTTCCCTCAACATATGCCTCTGGCGGTGTCTCCTCAGACATCGGTTCAGGTGGCTCGTAATTATGCATGACCCATTGGATATTATAATATTCATCCGTCCACCAGCTCTGATACACAGTGGCCAGATCGGTCTTATCCGGATCGGCAAGGGGTCTTAAGATATAGTTCAAGACCACGTCCTTGTTAAAAAGATACTGCACATCATTCAGGTAGTTGTCATCATAGAGGTATTCCGGAATCGGGTACTTCGTCTCCTCCACGCCGCCGGTGTAAGTCGTCACGTCAACCCCCAGAAAGACCGCCTGCACATCATGTCCGCTGTCAAACACGATCTCCATGATATTGGCCTGATCTTTCGGATAAGCGCCGCTGTAATTTAACTTCAGCGCTTTCCGCCCCAGCAGTTCCTCAAACCAGTGCGTATTGAAATTCACCGTCATGGAAGAGCCCAAGATCACACTGTCATACTCCATATGCTTCGCCATTCCGGGGTTCTGGCTGAGCTGATTGTCCACCAGATAAGGGAACTTCTCAAGGGGTGCATGGTACTGGAAGAAAGGGTCAACGAAGACCACCAGCGCCGCCACAAACACAAACAATATTAAGATCACAGATATTGTGGATATGACCCACTTCATAAATCTGTCCATAATTTATTCTCACAATCTCTTTTATCCCTTTGCTTCATAACATGACCCCGCAAATCACCGATCGTCGCCGGGACAATTATGACACTTCCGTCATTTATCTGCCGCAAATAAATTTTAGAAATTAAAATACAGGAACGTGCTGACCTTGGAAAAGGTGAGTACGCACCACAGCGCGAGAACGGCGAATACTACCGCCGATCCTGTCCGATACTTCATCTTTTCCATCCGCTGTGCCGCATTCCGGCCGATCAGCGCCAGATATAAACCTGCCGCCAGTATCACCCACATAAGAATATATCTGCTGTACGACATATTATCCAAATGCAGTACCTTAATGACATACCAGAACTCATCTACACGAAAACACTCCGCCAATTCCGAAGATACTTTCTGTACCGTTCCGCTGACAGCAGTCGCAAGCATACGGTTCGCTTGTGCAATATTTTCTGCACGGAAATAGACCCACGCCACCGCAACATAGATAAACAGCAAAATACGTGACACTAATGTCATAATTCCATGCCCAATCTGCGATACCCTTCCATTTTCCGACTTCGCTGTCGGCATTTGCGTATCCTGCACCACTGCCTGTTGTGACGGCATTCCTGCATTTTGGCGGAACAAACATGGTTTTATGTTCCTAAACCAAAATCTGGTCAGCACGTACAACGCGCCGTGCATAGCGCCCCAGACAAGATAATTCCAACCGGCGCCGTGCCACAGACCGCTTAGCATAAATACCGCGAACAGATTGCAGTACATCCTCACCTGTCCCTTACGATTGCCGCCAAGCGGTATATAAACATATTTCGTGAAAAAGCGGTTTAAGGTAATATGCCATCTTTTCCAGAAATCTACGATATTCACTGCCTGATACGGCGAGTCGAAATTAACCGGAATCTCTATGCCAAGCATCTTGCCGATGCCCCGCGCCATATCACAGTAACCGCTGAAATCAAGGTAAAGCTGCAATGCATAAAACACGATAATCAAAACCGCGTCCGCACGCCCAATAAACTCCACATGTGTGTATCCATAGTCAACTCCGCCGCCGAACGTATCCGCAATCAGCACCTTCTTCGCCAGTCCCAGAATAAAGAGTCCCATGCCCTCCGCGATCCGCTGCCACTCTACATTCTCTTTCCCCATGCGCGCAAACTGCGGCAGCATTTCACTGTGATTGACGATCGGTCCCGCAATCAGCTGCGGAAAGAAAGACACGAACAGTGCGTAGTCCGTCAGAGAACAATTCTGCACCTCCCCACGGTACGTATCCACAATAAAAGAAATCTGCTGGAACGTAAAAAAACTGATTCCCAAGGGCAGAAGTATATGACGAAGCGCCGCGGAAGTGCCGAACAGAGAATTCATGGTGGAGAGGAAAAAGTCAAAATATTTAAAATAAAACAGCAGGCCCAAGTTAAGTGCCACCGCCATGATCATGACTGCTTTTCGCCAGAAAGCCGTCCGCACCCGGTCCGCCCTATTTGACAGCATCCTGTGAAACAGATAGTTGCCGCCGATGCTGCCGACCATGATCAGCAGATAAGACACATTAAACCAACCGTAGAACCAGAAGGACATGGCAATCAGAAACACCTTGGCTGCGGCAGTCCTGTGGGCATGAAGTAAACCATAATAGCCAAACAGACATATAGGAAAAAAAAGAAATACAAAAATATATGAGTTAAATAACATCGGTCAGACCTCCTGCATCCATAACCGATCCCCGTCCGTCACAGACCTTCGCAACAACCGTCGAGAAATCATACCAGACATCACCGCACCGTCTCCTGATCCTGATAGATCAGGTAGTCTCCCACTTGATCATACAGTGCAAAACCATAGTCCGACAGAGGCTCTGTCGTTTCTCTGTCCTCTTTTAACACCACATAGGAACAGGGATATTGCCGCGTCAGCTCCACAAAACTCTCCGTCTCGATCACTTCCGTTTTCTCCATCGCCTCATACATGGCATGGTAATAATCCCATCTGGCAATCAGCATTTCCCTGCCGTATGGCAGCTCAATTTTCGTGCTGTACTGTCTCACATAGTAAATCAGATCCGCCGGGACGAGTACGGTAATGCGCCCCTCTTCCGGTTCGACCAGATCCACGATATCCACCGCCTCCTGCGGCAGATGATAGGCATTCTGCGCCTTCGTAATGTGCTCGCTGTCATAGACATAATTGCCGCATGCTATAATTGCCACACTTATAACTACAAGTCCGATCCTGCGGTGTCTGCCGCACAACCGCATCATCCCATAGGCGCTGACCATGCTCATCTGCAAAAGCCATAACATTCTGTAATAAGTCTCCGAATCATCCAGAACACGCACAAACACCTTGCGAAACAGCGGGCAGAAAAACAGCGCCAGCAGAAGAGTTGGCGCGTAGACAAAGATCGCACGCCGGCTCCTGTTCTTCTCCGTCAGCCACAGATACAGCAGGGCTAAGAGATAGATTCCCGCCAGATAACCATTCTCATGAAACCCCATATAATTTTTAAAGATTACCACACTCTCTAAAAAAATACCCCACATAAACTACTCCCTGTCTTGACAAAACATGCAAGCCCACTTGTACATAAACATCTTCACAGACATGGTTTTCGTACTACACAAAGGTGTACTGATGAACGCAATGCCGCAACACTAAAACAGACCACTGTACGCCACGATCACATAGACCGCCATATATATGACATTAGGGATACACACCGCACCCATTTTAAGGATTACCCTGTAGTCCCGCTCCGTTATCGCCAGACAAAACGCCGTCAGCGCCATCAGAATGCAGACAAGAAATACCGCAATGGAACTGCACACGCCCGCCGTCATATTAATACAGACAAACACAATCCACAGTCCGATATCTTCATGCCGTCTCCCCGCCTTCCGAGGGGTTGTCCTTTTCTCTGTCACTTCCTTCTTCCCGTCATAAATCCACAGAAACATCCAGAACAGCGCCGGAATCACCAAGGAACCCGCCACCGCCTTGCCCTGCCATGTTCTGGTCAGGAAAAAAGTCTCGCTCGTATAGATCGACACATTTCCGAAAATCTGGAACATAGTCATCAGGATCATGAAAATCGACAGATTCTCCCGGCGAAACAGCCGCCGTCCGATCTCATAGTACACAAGATAACTAAGCGGGATCAACACAAGCGGCATGACCGTATGTGACACGATCGTCGCATGAATGTGGCTCCTCGTTGCCACAAAAGCGATCCACATCGGAAATACCGCAAGCGCATGGCGGACGTCCAGATCCGTGGGACGCCCGGTATATGGCAGAATGCGATACATCACATCAGCCTGTTGTGCAATCAGGGATTCCACCACATAATAAGCATCATCGCCGTCAAAAGAGGCGTAAGCCACTGCCTTATACAGCTGGAAACCGAGCAGTACAAAGAATAGCAGCCATTCGATCCGCTCCGCCCATGACATTCGTTTCACTTGCGCAGCGATCCACTCCTTTATTCGGTTTATAAAATTGACATGTATGTCATTTTCATGCCGTCTGTCACCGCTTTTTCCTGATTTTGCCCTCCGATACCATAACCACAGCCCAACCGCCGCGCACAGGATACTCAATACTGCAAACAATACCGAAGCCACCTTGAAGTTGTCATACTTCACGAAAAGCACCGCCGGCATCGTCACCACCTCGAATAATGCCCACATGCCGAAATACCCCGCAAGCAGTACAAATCCCGGTCCCCGCTTCTTAGCCGATATGAAATTTGCCGGTATCAGACCGATACCAAAAGGTATGACCGCCAGCCAGAATAACAGGCTCAATATGCTCAGTATGTGTACCATGATCTGCCTTTCTTATATAATTACAATTAACCTTCTGTCGTCGTATTGCTCAATATCCCGGCACAGTCAGTTTTCCCGCATCACCGTCAAAAACTGCCTTGCACAATATACATTAGAGAGTTTCTCCCGATAGGCGGCACAGTTTGCCGCATACATCTCATTGTTACTGCAGATCCGCTCCAGCGCATCCTCATTCCAGTTGTCCTGCACAATACCCAGCTCCTCTCTCCTAATATAGGAGGCATTATAGGGCACTGATGTGGTGATGACCGGCGTTCCTACGGCGATACTCTCCACCACGGACACCATATTGTTATCTTTCTCGGTAGACACCAGAAGCGCCTTAGACTGTGCCACCAGAGGCAGAAGCTGCTCGTGGGTGAGCCGCCCGCTAAAGACCACTGTTTCCTCCGGACATAAACGTTTCGCCTGCTGCCGCAGTTCTTCTTCCAGTTCCCCGCCACCGATGATATATAATCTGTAATTCCGATGATCTTTATTCCAAAATGCCGCAAAGCTGTCTATCGTCTTATCTATCCTTTTTCTCCGGATCAGCTGGGACACCACAGCGAACTGTTCCTTCTTCCCGCCCGCTTCCGGCGGCGGCATTTGCTCAACATCTACGCCATGGTCAATGATCGTGTCGGATACCCGGTGGGAAAACTGTCCGATGAAATCCGCCGCCGCTTCAGACCGCGGCACCACCGTCACCTTCTGCATAAAAAGACCCGCCACGAAGCGATACCATATGTGTGATGGAATTCTGTGCATCATATTGTTATGCTTCGCCAGTTCATGCCATATGACCGTCTTGTCAGGGCAGACCCTCGCCGCCGTATAAGACCATGTGGCAAACACCTCGCTGGAAATGATAAGATCGTACTCCTTATGTTTTCTCAGATATCCCCGTAAAGCCGGCATATAGGGAAGACACCGCGGTTTAAAAATACCATGCCAGATTGTCTTCATCCATACTACCGGAAACGCGTACTGCTCTTCTTCCGTAGGGCGGTAATCCTCGGCAGCAATCAGCGTCACCTGCTGCCCCTCACGCAGAAATCCCAGACAGAGTGCGTAAATCATCGTGTCCTTAATGGAACGTACCCGCGGAATGCAGTCCGTCTCCGACGTATATAAAATTGGATTGATAACAAGCACATGACTCATAT
>JAAUZY010000046.1 GCA_014804355.1 Lachnospiraceae bacterium | reverse complement strand
TGTAGTATAAAAGTGAAGGGTTGAACGGTATTAATGTTCATACCCTTCATTTTTGTTGTATGCAAGTTTTTATTGCCCGGAAAAACGTCAGGAAAAGAGTGTAGCCCCAAAATGGTATTGAATCACCCTAATTATGTGGGGTATAATACTCTTAAGAATTTGTGTGGTTATGTATAGAGCATTGAGGTACTTATATGTGTGATGTCAAGAAATATGAAAATATATATAATGAAATACGAAATCTTCAGCCGGAAGATACGTTACAGCTTGTATTGGAAGCAGAGACAGAAGAGCAGAGAGATTTTTATGAAATGATAGGGAATTTCCTTTTGCAGCAGAGACAGAGGCAGGTAATAGAGAGGAATCTTTTTTAGTGAAAAGATATATTTTGATTGCCGGAGTCAATGGGGCAGGGAAGTCAACTTTATATCAGACTTTGCAAAACCTTCAAAATATGCCGAGAATAAATTCAGATGAGATAGTCAGACAACTTGGTGATTGGAGAAATCCCGCAGATGTTATGATGGCGGGGAAAATTTCGGTAGAGCGAATATCTCGTTACATTGGTGAAGAGATAAGCTTTAATCAGGAAACGACATTGTGCGGCAGATCCATTATCAAGAATATAAAGAAAGCAAAAAAGCAGGGATATTTTATAGAATTGCATTATGTAGGGCTTGAAAATGTAGAATTAGCCAAGGCGCGAGTATCAGATCGTGTAAAACGAGGTGGGCACGGAATTCCGGAAGAAGATATTGAGAAAAGATACATTGAGACTTTTTCCAATTTAAAAGCTGTTTTACCTATCTGTGATTTGACGGCATTCTATGATAATACTGTTGAATTTCGGAGATTTGCAATTTATCAGAATGGTCGTCCGGTGAGGGTTTCTCAGAATATCCCACAATGGTATGAAACTTATGTTGTAACGTAGCTGTCATAAGATAAGATATTAGTAGTATGGCCGGTTTGACTTGTTTTATGTTAAGAGTATCCTTTCTCGCGCCGGTACGCGTTATCCGGTGTCGCGTCAAACCCATCAGGTAAGTACTTCGCAGGAATATATTCTTCATAATCAATATCCATGTAATAATTGCAAAAGATCAGTTCCACATAGATAATTTGTTGACTGGATTGGTCAGACAACGCATAGACGAAACCATGATATTCGTCGGCATAAACGGCAAGCAGTTCATAATCGCTAAAACCGGAGACGCCGTAATATTTGTTGTATTCGGTGGAGAGATATTTTCTTAACCGTTCTGTTTCCGCAGTCCATGAAGCATTATCATAATTTACTACAAGATAAGACAGATATTGAGGGTCCCATGGATTATAATAAACCATTTTGTAATCTGTGACGTGCATATCTTCGGTGATCTGTGCCGGAAATATAGATTCGTCCATATCGCGTTTATTGCGGTATTTTTCAAGTGTATTGGTGCCGATAAACTCTTGGTACAGGGAAATATCCTCGTTTATTTCTATAGGGGACAGCGTACTGTCTAGATACGGCAGACCGATCGTCAGGCAAAGCATTAGGGCTAGCCATGCTGTGACTACTGCCAGGATAAGCAGTGCACAGAGAATCATGTTTTTGGCTCTTTTCATGCGCTTGTATTCTTTCAGAACATCCACCAGATTGTGGTCGTATTCCCGTATGATCGCTTCTTTTATGATTCGTTCTCCACGGATCAGTTCATTTACGGTGATGTCCAGTTCACGCGTCAGGTCTTCCAGAATAGCATAGTCTGGCATGTTTCTGCCGGTTTCCCAGCGGGAGACTGTTTTGTTGTTTACCCCTAGTCTCTCTGCAAGTTGTGCCTGTGTCAGTCCTTTTTCCTTACGTGTTGCGGCGATGAAGTTTCCGATCTGTTCCTGATTCATGTAGATTCTCCTGTTATGTTTTATGTAGTGCCTGCTTTTTCACAATAAAACCATGCAAAATCGTCAGCAAGCTGCTGTTATTTCTGATTTCATTTGAACACGGACCATTGCTTTTGTGTATATTTTAACAAACATGCCTAAATTGTACAGGACATAAAGTGAGAATTGGCTTGAAATAAGGTTTAGCATGAGAAGTGTGTACGCTACGATATTTGTTGGTTCCAGTAAATGTATCATTTGATATTAGCTTAACGAATATATTGTGAGTTGCCATGACAAGTAAGAGAATGTAGGATAATAATGAATCATAGAAGAAAAACTAAATCCCCGCCGCTTAACTGCGACGGGGATTTTGCTATGATTATTTCCTAAGTACAAAGGCTTCATAAGGCTTCAGCGTCATCTTCGGCTGGTCATATTTATTTTCCATATTGGCAATCAGGCAGGGCATTCCCACAAACTCATCGGGAATGGTAAAAGTTGTCTCGTGGTCGCAGAAGCTGCATACCACAAGCAGTTTCTCTTGCTCCAACGTTCTGGTGTATACGAATAATTCCTCGCTGTCCGGCAGAAGCAGCTCGTATCTGCCGTATACCATGACGGGATTTTCTTTTCGCAGCGCAATCAGCTTCTTATAATAGTGGAATACGGAATCGGGATCTGCCGTCTGTGCCTTAGCGTTGATCTCTTTATAATTGGGATTGACGGCAATCCAAGGTGTTCCGGTGGTGAACCCGGCTTGGGCGGAGTCATCCCACTGCACCGGCGTTCTGGCGTTGTCCCGGCTCTTAAAGGTAATGCAGGGCCAGAAGACTTCATGGGACAGTGAGCCGTCCGCGCACCATTCTTTGTATGCATTGATGCTTTCGATATCACGGAAATCCTCAGGACTTTGAAAAGGATAATTGGTCATACCCAGCTCTTCGCCCTGATAGATGTAAGGAGTGCCCTGCAGCATATGCAGACATGTAGCCAGCATTTTCGCAGAAACTTCCCGGTACTGCGGACGGTCATCGCCGAAGCGTGACACTGCGCGGGGCTGGTCGTGATTATCCCAGAACAGGCTGTTCCATGCTTGACCATACAAGTCAATCTGCCAGCGGGACAATGTCTTCTTCAATGTGGTGAGGGGCAGTTTTTCGTCTGTCCACTTTCCGTATTTGCCGTCACCTTCCACATGCTCAAACTGAAATACCATATCAAGCTCATGGGTGTTCTCTCCAGCGTATTGCTTCGCCAGTTCCGTGGTCACGCCGGCTGTCTCGCCTACGGTCATAATATCGTATTTGGACAGTACTTTCTCATTCATTTCCTGAAGATATTTGTGCACATTGGGGCCGTGAACACAATAGGGACTGAAATCGCCATATAAGCCGCTTCCTTCGCCGTCCGGCATTTCCTTTGTCTTGGAGATCATACTGATCACGTCCATGCGGAAACCGTCGATACCCTTATCGCACCACCAGGTCATCATGTCAAACACTTCCTGCCGTACCTTCGGATTATCCCAGTTCAAGTCGGGCTGCTTCTTGGAAAAAAGGTGCAGATAATACATATCAGTCGTCTCGTCATACTGCCATGCCGGGCCGCCGAAACAGGAACCCCAGTTGTTGGGCGGAGTCTGGGAATCCTTACCCTCGCGCCAGATATAATAGTCGCGGTATTTATTGTCCTTAGACTTCCGGCTCTCCATAAACCATTTGTGCTCATCGGAAGTATGGTTCACCACCAGATCCATAACGATCCTGATTCCCCGCTCATGCGCCTTAGCCAATAATTCGTCGAAGTCCTCCATCGTGCCGAACTCATCCATGATTGCCCGATAATCGCTGATATCGTATCCGTTGTCGTCGTTGGGAGACTTGTACACCGGCGACATCCAGATCACATTGATCCCCAGATACTTCAAATAATCCAACCTGCTGATGATTCCCTGCAGATCCCCAATTCCATCCCCGTTACTGTCCATAAAGCTGCGCGGATAAATCTGATAAACAACCGCTTCCTTCCACCAAGTTCTGTTCATAATTTCACCGTTCCTTTCTATAAATAATATGAGTGCTGATCCATATTGGTATTCTTTTCAAGGTAAAAATGATCGTAAAGGTTCTTCTGTTTATAGTTAACGACATTAGAAATCTTGCTTTCGGCTTTGTAAAAGCCTCCGTATATGGCTCCTACAATAGCTGGAAGCAGGAATTTGTGATGTCGCTTACTGTAATTATAGTAGATATATTAGAAATGTACAGAGTGTTTCTGGAGAATTTCCAGCGCATAGGATGTCGTCATACGAGGAATAATAGAGTTTAAAATATCTCGATGATCTTCAGAATTTTTTCCTTTTTGTCGTTGTCACAATTTTTTACTGTCCGCAGGATCTCGTTATCCGGCGCAAGGGAGGAATTCTCATACTGATCGGACAGAAGGTAGTCGATGGAGGAAAAGACGGTACCAGGCGGCAGGAGAACAAAGGATAGCGCATAAGTATCGTAATGACAGAAGATGCAGGAGGACAGAAAAAGGCATAAGAAAACAAAGCCATGGGAATATGTGATATTATGTGCCTGCGTCGTTTTCTATCTGCTATTTCCGCTAACGGACGGGCCGGTGTGGTGCGTGGACTCCGGCGGTTATGTCTCCATGCATATCACGAGGGAGCCGCTCTACCCGTCATTTCTGGCGCTGTGCAGAGTAATTGCAAAAGTGCTGGGGGCAGATGCACTGATGATTGCAGTCCTGATCCAAAGTCTGCTGGCAGGATTTGTCACATGGTTTGCCGGTTATGTGATCCGAAGCGTGAAGAGGGGAAGCCGGATTTTACAGCTTATGACCGTCCTTTTTCAGTTTGCGGTTACGCTTCTGTGCCGGTTTGCGGCGAACAGGGGATCTGCCTATACGGACAGTATACTGACGGAAGGGCTGGGAATGCCGCTGTTTGCGCTCTTTGTCATTTACCTGTTTCTCTATATCCGGACAGGGCATGGCAGATATCTGTGCATGACGCTTGGATTTTCTTTTCTGCTGATCAGTCTGCGCAAACAGATGATGATCACGCTGCTCGTCATGGGGATCGTTTTTGCGTGGTATATGCTGGTTCGGGAAAAGAGGGTGCGGAAATTCCTGTGTCTGGCGGTAATGGTAGCAGGGGTATTTCTGGCGGGAAAGCTGTTTGACCGGACATATCAATATGCCGTCAGGGGTGTGTGGATGGAACACAGCGGCAATTCCATGGGACTTCTGTGTACGCTGCTGTACTCATCCGATGTAGAGAAGGATCAGACGCTGTTTGAGGATGAGACTGTGAAAGTGCTGTATTCGGAGATTATGAGCCGGGCGGACGAACAGCAGCTGTTATATGGCTATGCAGAACCGGGATGGCTGTCTGTGTCTTCTCATTATGCGGACAGTTATGATGCGATCGGATACGGCATCATTAATCCGGTAGTGGAAGGATACCTGTCGGAGCATTTCTGTTATTCTGAACCGGAGATGGCAATGAAATATGATGAGATCTGCGGAGAAATGAGCCGGACACTTATGAAACAGAGCGCTATGCCGATCCTTCGGGTGTATGTCTATAATATGTTTAAGGGATTGGTGAATTCTATCGCGCAGGCAAACTGGCTGCTCAGCATATATGCGGTGGCAGCGTATCTTGTAGCGGGAGCGGCGGCGGTGTATCTGATCGGGAGGAAGAAAGAGCTGAAGCGGCGGATTGAGGCAAATGCGCAGACGGAGGCAGTTCAAAGGGATCGGGAGTTGATAGAGCAGATTGATTGCAGTTTGTGTTTTATGTTTATTGTGGTAATCGGTATTATAGTCAATGCGCTGGTGGTCGGACTGGTGATATTCGCACAACCCCGATATATGATATACGGGCTGGGGTTGTTCTATACGGCGGGGAGTATGATGGGGTATGATATTATTAATTGTCGGAAGAAATATTGGAAAGGGAAAGAGCAAGCCGGAGATACTTGATTGTATGTCCGGTTTTATTATAAAAATTTTAAAATAACAGTTGACAGGTTTGGCGGACGGGTGTATTATCAATTCATACAAAACCTAGTAAACAAGTATGAAATGTGTTGGAATGGAGGATATTATGGCAAATATTAAAAAAAGTGCAACAGAACTGATCGGTAAGACTCCTTTACTGGAGGTTACAAATTATGAAAAGAATCATGAGATTACAGATGTTACGCTTCTGGTGAAGTTGGAATATTTGAATCCGGCAGGTTCCGTGAAGGACCGTATCGCCTTAAACATGATCGAGGAGGCGGAGAAGTCAGGCAAGCTGCAGCCGGGAGCGACCATTATCGAGCCTACTTCCGGTAACACGGGAATCGGTCTGGCGGCAGTAGCGGCAGCGAAGGGNTATAAGGCNATCCTGACNCTTCCCGAGACCATGAGCGTGGAGCGCAGGAAGCTGTTACAGGCATACGGAGCGGAACTGGTGCTGACAGANGGCGCTAAGGGTATGAAAGGCGCCATTGCCAAAGCGGAAGAANTGCAGGCTTCCACACCGGGNTCCATTATCTTAGGNCAGTTCGTGAATCCTGCNAATCCNGCNGTNCATAANGCNACNACNGGNCCNGANATCTGGNAGGANACGGANGGNNAGGTAGATATCTTNGTGGCNGGNGTCGGNACNGGNGGNACGATCACAGGNGTNGGNGAATATCTGAAAGAGCAGAANNCNGNNGTNAANNTNGTNGCNGTNGAGCCGGAGACCAGCCCCGTATTGTCGGGCGGNGCNCCGGGGGCTCACAAGATTCAGGGAATCGGCGCAGGATTCGTACCGGAGGTGCTGAACACCGAGTGTATATGACGAGATCATCAAGGTTTCCAATGAGGATGCCTTTGCAGCGGGCAGAGCGATCGCGGTAGAGGAAGGNGTATTGGTAGGCATTTCATCCGGTGCGGCGCTNCATGCGGCAACCGAACTGGCGCGCCGTCCNGAGAACAAAGGCAAGACCATCGTAGCGCTTCTGCCGGATTCCGGAGACAGATATCTGTCTACAGCGTTATTCTCGGCTGAGTGAAAGTGACGGTTNGCCGGTCTCAAAACTTGACAAATACCGCTATTCATACTAAAGTAGTCATGTTCGATAGATTATGNACAGTAACAGTGTATACATGGAAATGCGGAAATGAGGAACGATCAGATGGCGGGAATGATAGAAGTTCGTAATTTAAGTAAGACGTTCGTGACGAAGGACGCCGATGTGGAAGCCCTGCAGGATATTAACCTGTCGATTCAGGCGGGGGAGATCTACGGCATTATCGGTATGTCGGGGGCNGGCAAGAGTACACTGGTGCGNTGTCTCAATTTTCTGGAACGTCCTACNTCNGGTACNGTNGAGATCGAAGGTAAGGACTTAAGNACCTTATCACAAAAAGANCTCCGNGCCAANCGCGCCGAGATCGCGATGATCTTCCAGCATTTCAATCTGCTTATGCAGAAGAATGTTATAGATAACATATGTTTTCCTNTGCTGTATGCCGGAGTCNGTAAGAANGACGGCGGCAAGAAAGGCACCATGACTAAGAAGGAGGCCAGAAAACGGGCGGAGGAACTGTTAGAGATCGTAGGTATGACGGAGAANGCGAAGGCGTANCCGTCCCANCTCTCCGGCGGNCAGAAGCAGCGTGTGGCGATTGCCAGAGCGCTTGCNGCCAATCCGAAGATACTGCTGTGTGACGAGGCGACCAGCGCGCTGGACCCGCAGACGACGCAGTCGATCTTACAGCTTTTAAAACAGATCAATANGNANTACGGCATNACGATCGTAATCATTACCCATGAGATGTCGGTGGTCAGAGAAATNTGTTCCCACGTAGCCATCATAGGCGGAGGACATTTGGTGGAGCAGGGCAGAGTGTCCGATATCTTTACCCATCCGAAGACGAAAGAAGCCAAGGAGNTGATTGTNAANGGCAGAGGGGANGAGCGNCGCACACTGGAAAGCCATCAGANAGATCTGATGAAGGGCAAATGCTGTATCCGCATTGTTTTNTCCGTAAATTCTTCCTTCGAGCCNGTCATAGCCAACATGGTGCTGCGGTTNGGACAGCCGATCAATATNCTGCGGGCCGATACNAAGAACGTGGANGGTATCGCCAGAGGAGAGATGATTCTAAGNCTGCCGGANGATNCGCAGNTGCAGGNGGATATGAAGGCATATCTGATNGAGAGAGGTCTGGATGTAGAGGAGGTGGATGGCTATGTGGACTAGTGAAATGACGCTCATGATGTGGGANGGTGTAAAAGAAACACTTTTTATGACATTGNTGTCAACTTTATTCGGCTATCTGCTGGGACTTCCCATGGGNATCGCGCTGGCGGTGACCGATAAGAANGGTATNAAGCCAAACGCGGTNGTNTACAAGGTATTGGANGTGATNGCCAANATCGTCAGAAGTATTCCTTTTCTGATTCTGCTGATTCTGATCATGCCGCTTACGAAGATNATCGTNGGCAGAAGCTATGGAACGGCGGCTACGGTAGTTCCGCTCACCTTTGCGGCAGCCCCTTTTATCGGGCGTATGATCGAGTCCTCCATCAACGAGGTGGACAGAGGCGTAATCGAGGCGGCGCAGAGTATGGGAGCGAGCACGATGACGATCATTATCAGGGTACTGCTGGTGGAAGCGAGGACATCGATTCTGGTGGGAGTTACCATTGCTCTCGGCACGATCTTAGGATATTCCGCGATGGCGGGTATCGTGGGCGGTGGCGGTCTGGGAGATATCGCCATGCGTTACGGCTATTATCGGTATGAGTCGGAAATTATGCTCGTGGCGGTAGTGCTGTTGGTAGTGCTGGTGCAGATTTTCCAGACAGTGGGAATGAGCATGTCGGTGAAGCTGGATCGGCGGAAACGATAGATAAGATATAAAATATAAGAAGCAATGCGCTTGGCGGAGCTTTTTATATAGATAAAGGAGGAGAAGTATTATGAAGAAGAAATTTATTGCAGGAATTTTGACAGCAGCAGTAGCGCTTGGTGCGTTGACGGCATGCGGTGATTCTGCAGCAACGACCGGGGCGCCGGCAGCAGACAGCGCAGCAGATGCAGAGGCACCGGAAGAGACTCCGGCAGCAGATGATGATACGGCGGCAGATGACGGAGCAGCCGAGGCAGCGCCGGCTGAGTCTAAGGGAAAGATTACGGTTGCGGCATCCGCAACACCCCATGCAGAGATCTTAGAGCAGGCGAAGCCGATCCTTGCCGAGCAGGGCTGGGAATTGGAAGTAACGGTATTTAACGATTATGTACAGCCTAATATGGTAGTAGAGAGCGGCGACTTTGACGCAAACTATTTCCAGCATATCCCTTATCTGGATTCTTTTAATGTGGAGCAGGGTACCCACCTTGTAAATGCGGGCGGTATTCACTATGAGCCTTTCGGGATATACCCCGGCACGAAGAGCGATCTGACAACGCTGGAAAAAGGTGATGTGATCGCCGTGCCTAACGATACAACGAATGAGGCGAGAGCGCTCCTGTTATTACAGGATAACGGTATTCTGACCTTGAAAGACGGCGTTGGCTTAGAGGCAACCGTGAGAGATATCGTGGATAATCCGAATGAGATCGAGATTCAGGAGTTAGAGGCGGCGCAGGTTCCGAGAGTAAAAGATGAGGTAGCGTTCGTAGTACTGAACGGTAACTATGCGATGGAGGCGGGATTCTCCGTAAGCAAGGATTCGGTGGCTTATGAGAGTTCAGATTCCGAGGCGGCGCAGACCTATGTGAATGTGATCGCGGTAAAAGAAGGCAATGAAAACAGCGAGGCAATCACGGCATTGGTGGACGCACTGAAATCAGACGAGATCACAAATTATATTAATGATACTTATGACGGCGGTGTGATTCCGTTTAAATAACAGCTGATATAATTGTGAAAGTGTATTGAGGGGCTATGGAAACATAGCCCCATAGTGTATTCTATAGGATTTGGAATAAAAAGCATTAAAGAAGAACAACATCTACAATTCTCTGGCATCTAAAAAGTAAAATTCTTTGATTGACAATACTTTACGAAAATAGTATACTCATATCCATCAAGCAAATCTATGTGAAAATCTGTCCATATGTTATGGAATCATTGGTATGTCACCGAAATTTTCACATGTTTTTAACTAGTAACATAATTAAGCGGCAACGGAACAGCATACGATAATTCGATAATGTTTTGATTGAATTGAACAAATGTTCCGCATTGACCGAAAGAAGAAAGAGAGGTAAACTTAATGAACAGGGAGATGGTAAACATGACCAGTGAAGAGATGTTTTTGGCGCTGATGGGGCGTATGGACGGTGTGGAAAGCAGTTTAGACAAACTGGACTGTAAAATTGATGGTGTGGAAGGCAGGCTGAGCGGAAGGATTGATGATGTAGAGACCAGGCTGAGCGGTAGGATTGATGACGTAGAGACCAGGCTGAGCGGAAGGATTGATGATGTAGAGACCAGGCTGAGCGGAAGGATTGATGATGTAGAGACCAGGCTGAGCGGAAGGATTGATGACGTAGAGACCAAGCTGAGCGGAAGGATTGATGACGTAGAGACAAAGCTGAGCGGTAGGATTGACGACGTAGAGACAAAGCTGAGCGGTAGGATTGATGATGTAGAAAGCAAGCTGACCGAAAGAGTTGATGGAGTAGAAAACGGACTGAATAATCTGAATGATAGAATCGATACGCTGGAGACTAATATCAACATGGAAATTGAGGCAGTGAGGACAGAGATGGAAGTTGTCAACAGATCGTTGAAACAGGACATTGGTTTCCTGAATGATAAAATAGACCGCATCATATTTTTAAAAGACGTGGAAGGAATCGAGAAAATGAAAATTCGGATCGATGTGCTTGAACAGGGTTATCAGATGATAAAAGAAAAGATTGGCTGAGAAGAGGAATGTGGGAGCCGATGCGTAAGGATAAAACCAAAACAACAAAATACACATTTTATTTGGGCATGACGGTATTCCTGCTGATTATCACGACGATCATGGGCGTTTTTGCGTTTACCATGTATGTAGAGCATTTTACAGAGGAATCTGACCCTAACCGGTATGATAAGTATTACATTATGATCGCTGAAGACAATAGTTCTTCTTTCTGGCGGTCTGTTTATAAGGGTGCATATGAAGAAGGACTTCAGCAGAACAGCTATGTTGATCTGTTAAACGGAGCTTTTGATCATAACTATTCCAAGGAGGATATGATGCGGATTGCCATTGCATCGGAAGTGGACGGGATCATTGTGGCAGCAGATGAAAGTGATGAAATGACAGAGCTCATCAACGAGGCGGCGGCAAACGAAATACCGGTGGTCACACTGTATGGGGATAATACACAAAGTGAAAGATGTACCTTTGTAGGAATCGGAAGTTATGATCTGGGCAGGGAGTATGGAAGACAGGTACTCGAAATAATGCGAAGGAAACAACTTCCCAGGGCTCAGGTTCAAGTGACCCCCTTGTATGATGAAAACGGAGAGAGGTTGATGTGGACGGAAACGGTGGAACATCTTCCGGTCAAGGTGATGGTGCTGGTGAGCCCCCATACGCAGGATTCCGGGCAGAATATACTTTGTTCCGGCATTCAAGAGACTATCGACAACGAGAAAAAAGAAAATGTGGAAATTGAGTTGTCTCTTGTTACTATTGATGATACAAATACTTTTTCGGTGGAGGAATCTATACGGGATATTTTTATGGAGCGAGAGCAGCCTGATATTATCATATGTCTTAACGAATTAAATACTGCCTGTGTTTATCAGGCGGTGGTAGACTATAATAAGGTAGGGCAGGTCAATATACTCGGATATTATGATTCCGATACAATCTTAAAAGCCGTTGAGAGAAATGTGATCTACGCAACCGTAACAATTGATGCCGCACAGATGGGTAAATATTGTGTGGAGGCTTTGACAGAATATAATACGTTCGGCAACACAAGCCAGTATTTTATTGCGGATATCGGGCTGATCAATAAAGATAATGTGGCTGAGTATCTGGATGGGGGTGATGCAGGAAATGAATAAGAAACTGCGTTTATTTTCTGACATGTCGCTTCAGGGTAAGATCAGCAGCATCTATATTCTGACAAACCTGTTCGTATGTCTGGTCAACATTCTTTTGATTCTCGGAATCAACCGCATGTCCGGTGAGATGGAAATGGTCTATCGGGATAATCTTAATCTGAATGAATTGTCAGAGTCGCTTGACGCTGTGCAGAGCAGTATGACTGATTACCTGAATGCCAAGACCAGCGATTCTCTTGAGGAATACTATAGAAATTCACAGATATATATGCAGTTGGTGGACGGGCTGGAGGATGAAATAAACGGCGATTCATATGACCGTATGAAAAGAAATATCAAGCATATGTCCGGTCAGTATCTGGAGATAGCAGACCAGACGATCGATGCAAAAAGGGGGCGTAATGTCGAAAAATACAGGGCGCGATATGAGAACGCAGCGCAGATGTATGATTATATCAATACATATATTTACAGCCTGAATAATCAGCAGTTTAAGAACAATTCCGAGAATTATACCGAATTGTCGCAGGCGTTTCGGCTTTTTGAGACGATAGGCATTGCTGTAATCATGGTCGTCATCGTCGTAAATGTATGTATCATCACGAAATTGGTCGGTACCCTCATCAGTCCGCTTAAGACATTGGCGAAGTCTGCAGATGAGGTGGCGAACGGCAATTTTGAAGTGGAGATTCCTGAAGTGCAGACCCAGGACGAAATCGGTGTTGTGAGCGGAGCATTTAATCAGATGGTGGTCAGTATCAGAGAGTATATTGAGCGCATCAGACATAGCATGGAAGTGGAGCGGGTTATGAAAGAAAAGGAACTGCTGATGGAGACGCACTTGAAGGATGCGCAGCTTAAATATCTTCAGGCACAGATCAACCCCCATTTTCTGTTCAACACATTAAATGCGGGTGCACAGCTTGCCATGCTGGAAGGAGCAGAAAGGTCTTACCGATATGTGCAGAATATGGCAGAATTTTTCCGTTACAATGTGAAAAAGGGTGATGCGACTGTCACGATTCGGGAAGAGATCGAGCTGGTGGATAACTATATTTATATTCTGAATGTTCGTTTTTCAGGGGATATTCATTATGAGAAAAAGGTGGATCAGTCTCTTTTACGGGTAGAAATGCCCAGCATGATCTTACAGCCGATTGTAGAAAACTGCGTTAACCACGGTATTCGTGAAATGTCAGGTAAAGGCAGGATATGGCTTAAGGTCTACAGGATCGATGATGTGGCATGCATCAGTATCCGGGATAACGGCACCGGAATGAGTGCAGAGACGATTGATAAGGTTCTAAGTGGGACTTACAGGGAAGAAGAGCTTGCAGCAGGCTCCAACGGCATTGGTATGGATAATGTGATAGCAAGGCTAAAACTTTTTACGGAGTGCGATGATGTGATGTCCATTGTCAGCGAAGGTACAGATCAGGGGACAGAGGTTATCATTTATTTACAGATCAGAGAACGGGAGGAAGAAGATGTATAAGATCATGCTGGCGGACGATGAGGGAATCGTCATCGACTCGCTGGAATTTATTATCAGAAAAGAGTTTGGCGATGAGTGTGTCGTGGAGTATGCCAAAACAGGCAGAAGTGTGATCGAACTGGCTGAGAAATTCCGACCGGACATTGCAATTATGGATATACAGATGCCGGGAATCAACGGCATAGAGGCGATGAAGGAGATTCGTAAGAGTAACAGCAGTGTTCTCTTTATTGTCATGTCTGCCTATGATAAGTTTGATTATGCAAAAGAGGCGATCAAGTTAGGGGTGATCGAATATATTACGAAGCCGATGGAACGGACAAAGATCATCTCTGTTCTGAAAAAAGGAATGGAAATGGTTGACAGGGAGCGGGAAAAGAGAAGCAATGACCTTATGGTTAAAGAGAAGCTGGAGACCGTCGCCCCGATCATCGAGAGCGGCCTGATCTACGATATTCTGCTTCAGGAGAATTTTGCGGAAGATATCGATAACTATAAGACGATACTTGGCTTAAGCGCGACTCATGCCTATATGATCTCTATCGTATGCGGGGACGGACAGGTAGGCAGCCATATGACTAACGCAGTTGGAAGCAGCGTCAGGATGCAGCAACATTATCAGGAAGTGCGGGAATGTGTGAAAGAGTATTTCAACTGTATCGTGGGAACGGTCATGTCAAATAAACTGGCTGTCTTAGTGCCCTACGAAAAAGACAGAATGGATTATAATGAAAGAATAGACCTGATAGAGAGAGCGAGAGAACTTGTCCGGTATATGCGCAGGAAAACAAATATTAGTTTCCGTATCGGAATCGGCAGGGTAGGGGAACTTAGGGAAATGGCGGAGTCCCATAATGAGGCACTTAACGCGCTGACGATCACGACGGGAAGTGTCGCCCATGCGGACGATCTTCCCATACGGTGTGATTATGAAGATGATTATCCGATTCATTTGGAGAAACGGCTGTTTGATGAGGTGGAGAAGGGGGAAGTCAATCATGCCCGCGCTACGGCCGGCAGCTTTTTTGACTGGATGGCCGACAACAATCCGGACAGCCTTATGGAGATACGTCTGAAGATACTGGAATTTGCCTTGTGGGCAGAGCATATTGCCTATGAAAAAGGCGGTATGACTTACAGCTTTCATTCAAGACAGGATTATCTTCCAACTCTTATGGAGACAGAAGATTTAAACATATTTAAAAAATGGTTTCAGGAAAAAATCACGGATGCAAGCCGGAATAGTCTTGGAAAACGGGAGGAAAAATCCAACAGTATCATCGAGATGTCCAAAGAATATATCAAGAATAATTTTAACAAGGATATTTCTCTGGATGAAGTTTCCAGAGTGGCAAATATCAGTCCCTACTATTTCAGCAAGATCTTTAAGGAAGGAACCGGAGAAAATTTTATCGAATATCTGACGGGGATACGCATGGAGAAGGCGAAGGAACTGTTAAATACAACGGAATATTCCATGAAGGAGATATGTTCAATGTGCGGGTATTCCGATCCCAATTATTTCAGCCGTTCCTTTAAGAAAAATGTGGGTGTGACACCTACAGAGTACAAGAATGTGTGAGGAATCTAAGAGAACATGAGAAGGAAACTGGCTTTTATATTGTGTCTGGTATTGCTTTTGACAGCCTGCAAAGGTGGGGAACAGAAGAAAGGTGCGGTGCAGACACAGGAAGAAGAGAAAATACAGATCGGCATGAGTTTTGACTCTTTTGTTATAGAAAGATGGCAGAGGGATCGGGATGTGTTTGTATCGACGGCCAAAGAGCTGGGAGCGGAGGTCAATGTACAGAATGCTAACGGGGACCTGGCGGAGCAGAAGAAACAGATCGATTACTTCATCGAGAAGGGGATGGATGTGATTGTCATCATATGTGTTGATTCGGAAAGATTAGCTGCTTCTGTGAATCGGGCAAAAGAAAAGGGGATTAAAGTGATTGCTTATGACCGTCTGATTGTGGACTGCGATATAGATCTGTACATTTCTTTTGATAACACGAAGGTAGGAGGAATGATGGCGGATGCGCTGATCGATAACGGACTTGCCGAGGGATCAGTCTTAATGCTGGGAGGAGCGCTCACAGACAATAATGTATCGCTTGTGGAAGGAAAATTCAGAAGAACCATGCAGGAGAACAATGTCGCGATTCTGGATTCCTTCCATGCGGATGGCTGGTTGGCGGAGCTGGCGGCGGAGTATGCATACGAACATATGGATGTGGTCGCTAAGGCGGATGCAATTATGTGCGGTAACGATGATATTGCCAGCAGGGTCGTGCCGGTGCTCGCCGAGAAACAACTGGCGGGCAGAAAACTGGTAGTAGGGCAGGATGCAGACTTGGAGGCATGTCAGAGAATCGTGGAGGGTACACAACTTATGACCGTCTATAAGCCGGTGGAGAGGCTGGCACAGCGCGCCGCAGAGTGTGCGGTAGCGTTGGCTCAGGATGAAGAAATTGCAGGTGACGATGTCACCATGCTGGATAACGGAAGCTATCTGGTTCCCTATGTCGGATTGGAGCCGATCAGCGTGACAAAAGAGAATATCAATGATGTGATCATCAACAGCGGGTTTCATTTGAAAGAGGACGTTTATCTGAATGTACCGGATGAGATGCCATAATACGGTATGAATCAATAACATAGGATTTTTTTGTGCAGGACAAATTTGCAATCGCAATTTTGTCCTGTTTTTGTATGTGATAAAGGACAAGCGTTAGGTGAAAAATATACAGAATATAACAAAAATATCCAGTCTGTTATGTGGTATATTCACAATATAAGGTGTGGTGAGGGAAAACTTCACTATAACGAATCTTAATTAATGAAAGGGAGGATATAAAGATGAAAAGAAAATTACTTGGCACTTTACTTAGTGTTGCAATGGTCGCTTCTTTATTAGTCGGATGTGGTTCTGACGGCGGCGCTGCGACAACAACAGCAGACAGTGCGTCAGATGCGCAGACGGAGGCACCGGCAGACAATAGTGATGCTGATGCACCGGCAGAGGACGCCGAAGCAGAGGCACCGACTGATACGGCGTCCGTAGGCGGAAAGATCGGTATTTCAATGCCGACTCAGTCTTTGGAGCGCTGGAATCGTGACGGCGCTTATCTTGATGAGCAGTTCAAGGCGGCAGGTTTTGAGACGATTCTTACCTTCTCCGACAACAAGGCGGAACAGCAGGTAAATGATATCCAGAATATGCTGGCTGAAAATGTAGACTTATTGATTATTGCAGCTATCGATGGCGGAGCTTTGAATACTGTTTTGAATGAAGCTGCAGAAGCAGATATTCCGGTTATTTCTTATGATCGTTTGATTCTGAACGATGCGGCTTCCTACTATGTATCATTTGATAATTACACAGTTGGTCAGTTACAGGGACAGTTTGTTGTAGATACGCTTGATCTTGCCAATGCAGGCGACACAGTATACAACATAGAGTTTACGGCAGGAGATCCGGCGGACAACAATGCGGGATACTTCTACAACGGTGCCATGGATGCACTGCAGCCGTACGTTGATGCAGGTACTTTGAATTTTGTATCCGGACAGACTGATTTTGATACGGTTGCTACTGAGCAGTGGGCTACCGATACAGCTCTTGAAAGAGCACAGAATATTCTTTCTTCTTACTATGCAGACGGAACACAGCTTGATGTATGGGTATGTTCTAATGACTCTACTGCTTTAGGTGTTGCACAGGCTATTACTTCTGACTATGCAGGTTCCAATTCTATATTGATCACGGGTCAGGATGGTGATGAAGCAAACTTAAAGAATATTGTTGACGGCGTTCAGACAATGACTGTATATAAGAATGTAAGTAACGAGTCTATCGTTACATTAGGACTTGCAAAGGCAATTCTTGCCGGTGATACGATCGACGCATCTCTGATTCCGTCCTTCGGTATCGACTGCGCATATGATACAGAGTCCTATGAGACTACTCCGGGAAATAAATGTCCTTCATTCCTGCTTGTACCGAATGTTATTACTAAGGATAATCTGCAGGAGCTGGTTGACACCGGTCTGTATACAATGGGCGATGACGGATATCTGTCTGCAAATTAATAAGATAAAAGATCATGTTATGAACCTGAAAGGGGGCGGGCACCTGTCCCGCCCTTCTTTTTCAGTTCATAAGAGGGAGAGGAGGAAATCTTTTGGGTGATACGATATTGGAAATGAAATCCATTACCAAGGAATTTCCGGGAGTAAAAGCACTGGATAATGTAAATTTGGTGGTTGAACGCGGAGAAATCCATGCACTGATCGGTGAGAACGGTGCGGGAAAATCCACACTGATGAATGTATTGTCTGGTACATATCCTGTGGGAAGTTATTCGGGCGAAATATATTATAACGGACAACTTTGCCAGTTTAAAACTTTAAAGGACAGCGAGGAAAAGGGAATTGTTATTATCCATCAGGAACTGGCGTTGATTCCGCTTCTTACCATTGGTGAGAATATGTTCTTGGGGAATGAGAAAAAGAATAAATTAGGGTATATTGATTGGGATCTTACTTACAATGAGGCTGAAAAACATATGCGGCAGGTCGGATTAAATGAATCTGCCCAGACTCTGATCAAAGATATCGGAACAGGTAAGCAGCAGCTTGTGGAAATTGCCAAGGCATTCTCAAAGAATGTGAAACTGCTTATTCTGGATGAGCCGACATCTTCGCTGAATGATGAGGATGCGAGGATGCTTCTGGATCTTTTGATTGAATTTAAGAAAAACGGATTGACATCGATCATTATTACACATAAATTGAACGAGATCATTTACTGTGCGGATAAAGCAACGATTATCCGTGATGGTTCCACGATTGAGACTCTGGTCAAAGGTGTAGACGAGTTTAGTGAAGATAGAATAATCAAAGGTATGGTTGGGCGTCCGATGGACGACCGTTATCCGACCCGTGAACATAAAGTGAGAGATGAGGTTGGGCTGGAAGTAAAGAACTGGACGGTTCATCATCCGCTTTATCATGAGAAGGTAGTAGACAAGAATATTTCATTCAAGGTACATAAAGGTGAAGTCATAGGTTTTTCAGGACTTCAGGGCGCTGGACGTACAGAGCTTGCAATGTCGATTTTCGGTAAGAGTTATGGTACAAATATCAGTGGAGAATTGTATCTGAACGGAGAGAAAGTTGATCTGAAAAATCCCGAACAGGCAATTTACCATAAAATTGCTTATGTTACGGAAGACAGAAAAGTTAATGGGTTAATTCTTGGGGAATCCATTCGTTTTAATACGACGCTTGCGCGTTTGGATAAGGTATGCTCTAAGGGAGTCATTGATACGACGGGTGAGAAGAACGTAGCGGAAGAAATGACAGAAGCTATGGGAACGAAGACACCGTCTATCGAGCAACAAATAGGTAATTTATCTGGTGGTAACCAGCAGAAGGCTCTGCTTGGAAAATGGATGTTTACGGAGCCGGATGTTCTGATTCTGGATGAGCCGACCCGTGGTATTGATGTAGGAGCCAAGTATGATATTTACTGTCTGATCAATCAGATGGTGGAAGACGGCAAATCGGTTATTATGATCTCTTCAGAGATGCCGGAACTCATCGGCATGTGTGACCGCATCTATGTTATGAACGAAGGAGAACTTCGTGGAGAACTGGATGCAAAAGAGGCTACGCAGGAGAAGATCATGAGTTACATTATCAGTGCCACAGCTTAAAGCGAAAGGAGTGTTGTAATCATGTCAACAAAAAAAGAAAATACGGGCAGCCAGTTTAATTTAGGTGCTTTTTTGACTAAGAACAGTATGGTAATTGCCCTTGTAATCGTATTTATATTGTTTTATTTCTTAACAGGCGGACGTTTGTTATATGCGCAGAATATGTCTAACCTGCTTCTCCAGAATGGTTACGTGCTGGTTATGGCGTGCGGTATGTTATTGTGTATCTTAACCGGTGGTAATATTGACCTTTCGGTAGGCTCCGTGATCTGCATGGTAGGAGGAATGGCGGCAGTTTTGCTCACCAACCACGGTGTCAGTGTTTTTGTGACTATCCCGTTATGTATTTTGATTGGTCTTGCAGCCGGTGTTTGGCAGGGATATTGGATCGGTTATGTGAGAATCCCGCCTTTTATCACCACGTTAGGCGGTATGTTTATCTTTCGCGGCATTGGTCGTTTGATACTTGACAGTAAGACCGTAGCAGTTCAGGATCAGACCTTCTTAAATATATTCACCGCATATATTAAGATTCCGGGACTTGATACGGATGCACACATCTGGTCACCGTTGTTGATTGGTGTGTTGGCAGTTGCGTTTATTGTCTACAGCACGATCTCCTCCCGTGCCAATAAGGCTAAGAAAGGCTATCGTCAAAACAGTGCAATAGGTGATTTCGGACGCGCTGCAGTGATATCTGTTGTACTGTTATTTTACTGTTATCTGCTCACACAGTATAAGGGAATTTCCGTTATGCTCGTATGGGTGGTAGTAATCTGTCTGATCTATCATTTTATCACCTCCAAGACCGCGTTCGGACGTTATTTCTATGCAGTGGGAGGTAATGAGAAGGCAACTCAGCTTTCGGGTATTAATACGAACAAAGTATATTTCATTGCTTATGCCAATATGGGTCTGCTTGCCGGCCTGTGCGGTCTGTTGTGTCTGGCGCGTGTAGGATCTGTCAATGGTTCTACGGGTACATCCTTTGAGATGGATGCCATTGGTTCCTGTTTCATCGGAGGCGCTTCGGCTTACGGTGGTAGCGGTACGATACCGGGTGTTATTATTGGAGCACTCTTACTGGGCGTTATCAACATGGGCATGTCGATCATGGGTATCGGTGACTCATGGCAGTATATTGTAAAAGGCGGTGTGCTTTTGGTTGCAGTTATCTTTGACGTAGTTTCTCATCGTAAGAGCGGGAAATAAAATGAATTAGATTGAGCGTGGGCTGTGAAAAATGGAGTGATTGCAACTCCACTTTTCACGGCCCTTTTAACAGCCATTCGCTCAGATTCATATGAATGATGCCGTCTCTTGACATAGGAATTCTGTCTGTGGAGATGACGTATTTGGGATAGTTATCTTCAATTGTCCGATAGGCGCCGAATTCCCGTTCCACGGTATTTTCATTATCCAGAAGATAGGCAGCTTGTAAATAGAATTTCTCGCAGCCTTTTTGCGCGATGAAATCGACTTCACTTTTATGGGTTTTACCGATGTATACCTGATATCCTCTGGCAATCAATTCATTATAACAGATGGTTTCTATGATATGGCTGTATTCTTCTTTGACCCTGTTCTTTTTCAAATAGAAAAAACCGAGATCACACACATATGTTTTTTCTTCGTACGCCAATACCTTTTTCCCGCGAATATCATATCTGGGCACTTTATCACAGATACATGCATCAGATATATACTTTAAATAATCGTAAACCGTGGGAACGGATATGCTCATATCATCGGCTTTCAGCGCGGCAGCGATCGTATTGCCGGATACCGTCAGGGAAGAATTGGTGACAACGTATTCCAATATTTTCTCAAGGGCAGTGACAGAGGCGATCTTGTTCCGCATCACGACATCTTTTAAAACCACGGAGTCGTAGATATTGGAAAGTATAACCTCCTTGCTGCTGTATTCGGATTCTTTGCATACGAGCGGGAACCCGCCCCACAGCATGTAGTCATCTAACATTTCCACTATGGATTTTTGAATATCAGTTTCTTCGCAGAATGCAACATATTCTTTAAAACAAAAGGGCATGATACGAAATGATAAGGTTCGGCCACTTAAATGAGTTGCCAGTTCGCCGGATAAAAGCTTGGAATTGGAACCGGTAATAAAGATGCTTATATTGTGAGTAGCGCGAAAAGAGTTGACGACAAGCTCAAAATCCGGAACATTTTGTATCTCGTCAATAAAAAGGTAGTATTTTGACGTGTCTGTAATTGCGGTTTCTACATATTCATACAGCGCATCGGGATTACCAAGCTTTTTATATTTGTAATTTTCAAAATTGATATATATTATGTGGTCATCGGCAATGTCATGCTGGCGAATTTCATCCATGATCTGTTGCATTAGGGTGGATTTGCCACAGCGTCTGATACCGGTAATTACTTTGATCATCTCTGAATCATAAAACGGACGTATTCTTTCCAGATACAGTTCTCTTTTTACCATGCTCGGAGCCTCCTTATTTTTTTTAAATGAATTTAAATACATTTGAAATACAATATAAAAAATAGAATTAAATATAATTAATTTAAATATAT
>JAAUZY010000045.1 GCA_014804355.1 Lachnospiraceae bacterium | reverse complement strand
AGCAAGAACTATTGCAGGGAGGAAATTTTATGAAATTTGTGGATAGCGCCTGTCTGCGCGGCGATTTTGAAATCCGCGTTTTGAGGAATGGCGTGGAGATTGAGCATTACCGGGATCAGAACATGATTATGGCTTCCGCCCGCGATGCCCTGGCCAGACTGATTGGCGGCAATGGCGCAGGCAAGGTGGTCACCAAAATTGGCGTTGGCGTGAATGGCAATGATCCGAAACCGACAGATTCCAGCCTCAAGGACGGCTATGCCAAGAATGTGAACGGCTGCACCTATCCGGCCACTGGCGAAGCCTGCTTCGCTTTCACCATTGCCGCTGGCGAAGCCAATGGCATGGCAATCCGCGAGTTTGGCCTCTTATGCTCCGATGGGACGCTCTTTGCCAGAAAGACTAGGGGCATAATTGAAAAGGCTGACGACATTGAAATCACTGGCACATGGACAATCAAATTCTAGGAGGCAAATATGGCTAACCTTGCAGAACAGGCGCAATGGGAAGAAGGCATTTATCAGCTGGAACTGACTGACCCTGTTGTCGGCGGGCCGGATGGCATTTCCAATTTGCAGGCCAAGCAGCTCGCTAACCGCACAAGCTTTCTGAAAGAGCAGTTGCAGAAACAGGGAGAGATTGTCGAGGGCTATTCCCCTGAAATGCAGGAAGGGATTCTGACCAATCTGCTTTTCGCCTCCGATATGGCGGCTCTTGCCATGAAAGAAATTGAGCAGACCAGGCTGACCCGTTTTCAGGAAATTTACGCCACTATCCAGAATCGTGGCGTGAAATCCGGCGTCACCCTCACCAAAAGCTCCACAGCCACCCGCAATATTTCCTGCTCCGATGGCGTTGTGTTCATGCGTGGCCGTGAATACACGGTTGCCAACCAGACGAATACGGCAGCCATTGCCAGCAATACCACTGGCAAGGCAGGCACTGTCATCATTTACATGTTCCTGACCGCCAGTCAGGAAATTGATGTGGCCGCCACAACGCTCAATGGCGAAATGCCGCAGGGGGCGATTGAACTTGGTCGTGCGACCGTGCCTGCTGGCAATACAGAAGAGAATGATCCCTATCTGGCAAGCGTGACCATTGCCGACAGCGCAAGGCGCGAACCCGGTTGGCCGCAAATCCAGAAGGCTCCGGCCTCTGTCGCCATTGCCCTCAACCGGCCTCTGCCTGATTCGGCCTATATGGTTGAAGTGGAAGTGGAATCCTGCATTGGCGGCGGTTTGCAGGCTGGCGAAGCGCGGGTGCGCGACAAGCTCAAGAATGGCTTCAAACTGGTTACTAACGGAACGGCGGACGAGGTCAAGGTGCGCATGCTTGTCCAGCATCCGTCCATATAAGGGAGTTTCCTATGCAGATTGAAAGAAAAGGCTCTGGCCCATGGGCCGATGTGGTTGTGGATGGCGTTCTGGTNACGATTTCCNTNGGCGATGAAAGNCGCNAGTTTGATTGCGCAGCCCTGCAGGAAGATATGCAGCTGACCATTGATCTGGTCAAGGGTCTGGATGGCAGGCTCTGCGAAACTGCGGCCAATGGCGGCGAATATGTGGCCAATCTGATTATTCCGCCAAAGCGTTACACGGACGTGGATGTGCCTAGGCCGATCAATGAAGAGCCGCTTCCGGAAGATATTGACCCGCAATCGAGCACGCCATTGCCGGTGGTGGAAACAGTGCCTCTGCCTCTGGAAGCGGAAGAGATGGAAGCGGTTCGCCTCATCCTCTGGACAGTCAACCCTGTAAATACCGAAATGGAGATGTTCTAATGGCTATCGTAAGCAAAGATTCCCTGCGTTCCTCTGTTGAATCCGCGACTGGCGGCCTCTGCACCGTGCTTTATGACGCTGGTGGCCATCCCAATATCATGCGCCGCATTCCCAAGATTCGCATAGAGGATGTCTTTCCCGATCTCGGTCTGACCGGCACTCATCCGGCCTTTATAGTCAATGGCGTGGAAAAGTCCGAAATTTTTATCAGTGTCTATGCCAATACGGTAGTTGAGAATATGGGCGTTTCCCTGCCTGGGCTTGATCCGGCGGTTAATATTAATTTTGACCAGGCTGTGGCCTATTGCGCCAACAAAGGCCCGGGCTGGCATCTCATGAGCAACGCGGAATGGGCGGCCTTGCAGGCTCTGGCCCTTGCCAATGACTTCCAGCCGCGCGGCAACACCTGTTGGGGGCAAAATTATGATCTGAAATATGAAACTGGCACTCTTGCGCCTGGCGCGGCTCCGCTTGGGGTGCGCGATGATGCCAAGCATGGTCGCACTCTCACCGGCTCCGGGCCTCTCTCATGGCGGCATGACAATTCGCCTGCTGGCATTGCCGATCTGGTTGGCAATGTCTTGGAATGGACTTCCGGCCTGCGTCTGAACGCTGGCGAGATCAATATTATTCCGGACAATGATGTGGCTGCTGGCGGCAGTCAGGNTGCCAATTCCTCTCTGTGGAAAGCCATTTTACAAAATGGCAATCTGGCCACCCCTGGCGCGGCAGACACCCTCAAATATGACGCGGCAGGCGCGAATGGAGCAGGAGCGGTTGTGCTGAATAAGACAATTTCTAGCCAGTATCCAAATTCAGATAACTCTATTGGGTCTGGATGTATGTTCAAGGATTTGACTGTCAAGGCAGGCGTTACTGTACCTGCAATTGCCAAAGTGCTTGGTCTTTATCCAGTAAATACTGAAAAGCCTATTGGGAATATTAGCCAACGTAATGCAGGCGAGCGACTTTCTTTGCGGGGGGGTACGTATTACGTTAACAATTGTGGTTTGTTCATGCTTACTTTGTATTATAATCGAAGTGAACATGGTAGAGATATAGGATTCCGGTCTGCTTTTGTCCTGTAATCTGATTCTCTTTCCACCAGGGATGTTGGTTCCCGATCCGCTCTCGTCCTGATTCGTAAGAAGCCCTGTGGTTACGGCTGCAGGGACGGCACAGGGACAAAAGGGGGCCATTTCCGCCCTCATTGAGGGAAATATCAGTGCCTCCACACGGCAAGTAGCTTGATGCGAAAGTGGTGTGGAGGCACTTTTTTTATTTGGGAGCGGTTATGCCTAAACCTGCGAAAGATCTCTGGCCTCTGGTGCTGGAGTGGGACAATCTCTTGCTGGCCGCAAAGGAGGCAGCCCGAACCAGATACTATCGGGCTGAAGTTTTACGCTTCAATGCCAATCTGGAAGAGAATCTGCTAGACCTCCAGAATCTCTTGCGCATTGGCCAGTGGCATCCAGGCCCATACCGCCAGTTTTATGTTTACGAACCAAAGAAGCGGCTTGTCCATGCGCCTTGGTATCCGGACAGGGTTTTGCATCATGCCCTTGTCCAGATCATCGGGCCGTATTTTGAGCGCCGCTTCATTGACCAGTCTTTTGCCTGTCGCACTGGCAAGGGAACTCATGCCGCAAGCGATTATCTTTGCTTCATGCTCCGCTCCGCATCGGCTGGTTTCCCGAAAGTCTATGCGCTGAAAGCCGACATCAGCAAATATTTCTATTCTATAGATCACGCCATTCTCTTGCGCGTTCTGGCCAGAACTATTGGCGACAGGGATGTGCGGGAAATCCTGCGCAGGCTGGTCATGGAATGCGGCTACATTGAGGGCGGGCGCGGCCTGCCTCTGGGCGCTCTCACCAGCCAGCTCATGGCCAATGCCTATCTGGATCAGCTTGACCATTTTGTGAAAGACCAGCTGGGCGTGAAATACTATGTGCGCTACATGGATGATTTTGTCATTCTGGGTAGCGGCAAGCCGAAATTATGGAGTCTGCTTGAAAAAATCCGCGAGTTTCTGGATGGGCGATTGCGCCTGACCCTCAATGTCAAAACCCGCGTTTTTCCGGCCAGTCAGGGCGTTGACTTCGCTGGCTACCGCCACTGGCCAGAGTACAAATTGCCCAGGAAGCGCAATGTGCGCAGGGCTGCCAGACGCTTCGCTGGCCTTACCCGCGCTTGGGTGGCTGGCAGGGTCAGTCTGGATACTGTGCGCTCATGCGTGGCCAGTTTTGTCGGCTACATGAAACATTGCAAGGGCTGACGAAGCTCCGGAAGTGCCCTGGACAGGCTGGTGCTTGTGGGCAATCCGCACAGACGGGAATAATTTTAAATTCTAATTAAATAAAGGACTTGCCATAGGGTAATGAGTAGCTACAAACAAGCGGACGCGAATAAAAAGGAGGCTACCATGTTATCCACGAATGAGATCAAGTCCTGTCAGATTGAATGGCGCGATGGTCGCTCCGATAAAATGGAGTTTGGCTCTGGCGCACTGGTTTATGTGCTGACCATGTATGAAAATTTCCGCAAGCTTGAATTTGACTTCGCTGGCCAGTCATGGCTCGCGCTGGGCAATCCGGCTGGACGCTCCGGCGTCATGCTGGCCAGCTCCGATCTGCGCAGGCAAATCTTTGTTGAGGCTGGAAGCGACAAGAATGAGTTTATCCGCAAGGCTAGGGTTGCCTTGCGCGGATTGCTCTATGCCCTGGATNGCGGCGATTATGTCATTCCGCATCCGGACGCGCTTGTAAGTATGGGGTAATTGGAGCTTGTAATGTTTGGCTACAATAATTGAAGGCATGCTCTCTATTTGTATGGTCAATTCGGAACTGGAAACCGAAAGGCATTTCCATACCGGAATGATGCAGTATTGGTTGCGCCAGCTTCACTTTCTGAAATCTTCCTATTCAATTGGCAAACGCGCTCATAAAATGCTTATGCGCGACCCGTGGGAATTTCTGGGCATTGCTCCCTGCTAATTGACGCTTTCGTTTTTTGCTATTTCGGCTCCGCTTTTTGCGGGGCTTTTTATTTTAACTGGCCGAAAAGAAAGAATTATTTTTTGCAATAAAAGACTTGCAATGTTTTGAACAAGAGTTACATAAGCAGTCAACGCAAACGAAAANTTCAATNTTTTCAAGGAGTTATTGATATGAACCGCAAGTTTGGAATCGAAATGGAAATCGCAGGCATCAATCGTCAGACCGCGCTTCGCGCCCTCCAGGCCGTGAATGTGAAGGTGGAAGATGAGGGCTACAATCATACCACCCGCAATCACTGGAAGCTGGTGCCAGATGGTTCAGTCAGGAACGGATTTGAGGTTGTTTCCCCAATCCTCACTGGCGAAGCTGGCCTTGCCGAAGCGGAAATTGTGGCCAGGGCACTTGACGATGCTGGCGCGACAGTCAATTCCTCTTGCGGACTTCATGTCCACTTTGACGCCTCCGATCTGGATGTCAATGCCCTGAAGAACATCCTGCGCCGATATGCCGCTCATGAAGCTGAAATAGACGCTTTCATGCCAGCCAGCCGCAGGGGAAATGAGAATACATATTGCAAGTCCATTCGCGGATTTGTGCAGGGCCGTCTTGAGGGCGTAACTTCAATTCAGGACTTGGTTGCCAGACAGCATGACCGCTATTACAAGGTTAATCTGCAATCCATTTCCCGTCATGGCACGATTGAATTCCGTCAGCATTCCGGCACAGTCAATGCCGCCAAGATTGTGAACTGGGTTCGCTTCCTTGCAGCCTTTATTGACCAATGCAAGCTGGGCAATGCGCTT
>JAAUZY010000044.1 GCA_014804355.1 Lachnospiraceae bacterium | reverse complement strand
TGGAATAAAAGCATGATTTCGTCAAGATACCCATACGGGTAAGATTCCTGTCCGACGGACAGAAAGTGATAATGTGATTAGAAATATATGCTTTAGGGAAAGTATAACATCGATGAGACAGTTTGTCATTATTTTTTTAGAAAAAATTATAATTTTTATTAACGAAATACCGTAACGCGTTTGATCGTAGATGATTCAAATACATTTTTAACATATGTATAGGAAAAGCGGCTGCTTATTTATGAGCTATTTTTGTAGAGTAATCGCACGTTTGGAGACGTACTAAGTACATTTTATAGAGGCAAATTGCATTTCTTAGAATTACAAGAGGGTCTTTGCTGGTTTGGGCTAATTTGCAGACAGACTGGAAATTATTTCTCAACATATAAGAGATAAAAATAAAGCGCGGATATTCTTACGGTTATTGCCCGAAATATAATGGAGGAAAATACATCCGGTACCTTCCTCCGATGAAATAAAACTGCCGCAGCAATTTGTTATACATATTATTTTGTCTGTTAAACCGAGACATCCAGATTAACATCTCCGTTCTGCGTATTGCTGCCTCTGTCGGCTGCACCGGAAGATGAATAAAACACCGGATGGTCGGGGAGAACGGATACTTTACTACTGTACGAATGATTTGACATCGTGAGTCCTTCAGAGCTGATTTCTATAGTATCCGCCTTCGGTGGGATCGAATTAGTATTACCAGAAAAATTTGTGTTACTAGGAGAGTCGTACACAGTTTCACCACTGGTCGTTTCTGCTGACGCTGTATTTATATTTCGTTCGTTCTTCGTCGTATTCGTATCCTGCTCTTTTTGTGCTTCGATTCGTGCCTGTTCCCTTTGTGCTTCCAGCTCGTTACGTTCTTCGCGGCTTTTTTCGATTCTTTCTTCAAGCTCTTGCTTTCTCTTTTCTCTGGCTTCCTCGGCCTCTTCTTTCATACCAGCCTCGGCCGTATCTTTATACTGATAGGACCGGGTCTCGAAATCATTAACGTATCCCATAGCCCGTTCCATTGTGCCAGTATCGCCTCTGCGGCGGGCTTCCTTATATACTCTCATCGGAACATTTGTCATATTAATATTGGTACGTGCGCCGATAAGACCTTCCATTGTCTTGGTATGCATATAGTACCTCCTTAATTTTTATATTTGTCAATTACTTTGACGTGAAGCAGGAGTATCATTTCCTTGCTCTAAACTTTGTTTCGACAAAGCTGAAAAAGGAAATTAGCTATATGTATCATATAGACAGTTTGAGGTAATATACGGTGGTGAAGGATTGTTACTGCATAGATTTTTAGATCATTCAGATCATATCACGTATTTAGAACATGACATTGATCAATGTCATGCTTTCTTAAGTTACGTAAGAGCACAGGGCAGTAATACGGAGATGCAAAAGACACGATCCTTTACATCTATATTCATTGTACCGTTATATTTTGCTGTCGTATCTTTTACATTTCTCAGACCGATACCGCATGTGCTGTTTGTTTGCACTGATTTTGATGTGGGCACCGTGCTGTTGACAATCTCTAACAGAAAGCAACGTTTGATCATATGAGCCTGAATCCGGATAAAGCGATTATCTTGATGAGGCATTGTTTGACATGCATTTAGGGCGTTATCCAGCAGGTTGCCGAAGATTACACACAGATCAAAATCGCCAATCGGGCATTCAGACGGGATATGCACATCGCATTCCCAGTGAATCTGTGCCTGTGCCGCCTGATTGTGTTTGTAGTAGAGTATGGCATCTACAATACCTTTTCCGGTCATGTCATCAGAGCAGTCGAATCCGCCGGTATCGGCCATTCTATGCAGATAATCAGACAGTTGTGCCCATTCGTGGTTGTCGATAAGCTGCTGCAGGCCGATGATATGATTTTTCATGTCATGGCGGAGCCGTTCCAGACTGCGGTACTGTTCTTCCAACATTTGATACAAGGCGACTTGTGTGTGATATTGTTCTTTTTGCCGTTGTTCGGTATCGATCCGATCCATGCCAAATATATAGAAACCGGCGCCGCACATGCAAAGGGCTGACAGGACACAAAGTCCGGCCTGACTGTAAAGTTCATTATAGTATTGATTCAGATGATCGCCGCCGCGCAGTAATATGCCGTGCTCGGCAATAAAACCAATGAAATCCCACATAAGCACGATACCAAACAGTGGGACGGACACCATAACATACCAGCGGGGCAGACGGTCAGCAAAGAAACCTGTCATACGTTTTGCAAAAAGGACTATCACTCCTATGGTACAGACAGAGTTAACGCAGCATACCAGATGTCCCAACCAGTAAGAAAGAAGAATGGTATATTCTATATGTGCTGTATGTAGAATGAACAGAATCAGGCAGCACAGAAAGGCTTCGATAAAGTTTGTCAACAGTGTGACCGTGGTGAGCAGGAAAGCTGCAGCCAATATTTTCTGCGCTGTTTTACCCTGATATAGTCGAAGAATACAGAAAACCAGCAGGCACCGCCAGAACAGAGGCAGTACCGTCAGGTAAGATGGTGTAGAATAGCACAGAAGAATCCAGTCTTGCAAAGGCAGACGAGCGATCTCAACAGTGGGGCTGTGGAGAATGTTAGACAGACGCAGCCCGATTGCGATGGATGGGGCTGCAGCCAGTAGAATAAGGAAAACATTTCTACGCTGCTTTATGCAGGCAAAATGGCTTGTACAGAAACGATGTATTGCCCATGTATAACCTGTACTGCATAGCAGGGTGAGGGCTGATTCAAGATATAATAACATTTCAGGTGTCATGATGTTGTGATTCCTCCGCTTCTTCGCATATATTCAAGGATTGCAACGCAGAAGGCTTCATATCTGCGCTTGGCAATCATAATCGTCTCGCCGTTGTCGAGGGTGACTTCTGACTTATTGTAGAGCTCCACGTATTTTAAATTGATCAGATAACTTTTGTGACAACGGAAAAAATCTTTACCGGACAGTGCAGCCTCCAAAGCGCTGATCTGCTCATACCATGAGAAGGTGGGAGTTTTGCCGTGAGCTTCGATGAGTCTTCCGCGTATTTCAAAATATCTGATTTCATTCAAAAAAAGTTTTCTGGTCTGTCGGTCTTTGGAAACAATAATAAAGTCCTCGGAGTGCCGACCGATTCTTGCTATGCACCTTTGAAGCGTCGTACGAAGCTTATGGTCACTGACGGGCTTGACGAGATAGTCAAATGCTTCCACGGCAAAAGAGTCGAAGACATACTGTCTGCTGGAAGAAACAAAAATCAGAAGCTTGTCGGAGAAATTACGGCGAAATAATTCAGCGGTCTGCATGCCGTCCATACCGCACATAATAATATCAAGGAAAATTATGTCGAATTCTTCCGGGGCTTGTAATAGCTGCCTGCCGCTGTTATATTGTTTTATTATGCATGGGATATTTGTTTCTGCCAGTATTGTTTGGATTTGTCGGCTAAGATGAAGAGCATCCCACATTTCGTCGTCACAGACTGCGATCATGAGCATCCGCGGCACCTGCTTTCTTTTTTTGATTTTGGGAGTATTTTTATTTTGAGATTACTGCGCTTAAGTTAAAATATACGGTAATAGTATAGGAGCATATAACTTGTATTATATATCGGTTGATGGAAGAAGAAGGTTGATTTGGTGTTATGAGCGGGCAGTTTTATGCAATGTGCGGATGGACATGGGAGCGCGTTGGAGTTTTTTGAGAATTCCTTGAGATTTGAGGAGTATAATATTTGAGATATATTGAGAGGTATATGGTGAGGTGGATATGAGACAGAAATTATTGATCGTGGATGATGAGCAGGGTATTGTGGATATGATGAAAAGTTATTTTGAGCCGTACTATGATGTGTTGACGGCTTACAGCGGAAGGGAAGCACTTAGCAAAGCGGCGGGGAATCCGGATCTGATTCTGCTTGACATTAACATGCCGGAGATGGATGGGCTTACGGTATGTCAGAGGATCAGGGAGTATGTGACTTGTCCGATTCTTTTTTTGACAGCGCGGGTGGAGTCTGCGGATAAGATCATCGGATTTCAGGCAGGGGCGGATGATTATATTGTGAAGCCTTTTGACTTAGATGAGCTGGCGGCACGGGTAGCGGCACATTTGCGGCGGGAAAAGCGCCGGCAGGAGAATGGGAATGTTCGATTTTTTGGTGAATTGGCAATTGATTATTTAGGGCGTTCGGTCAAGGTTGGCGGGGAAGAACTTTTTCTGTCCAGAAAAGAGTTTGATATCGTGGAGCTGCTTTCTTTAAATGCAGGACAGGTGTTTGAGAGAGAAAGGATCTATGAGCGGGTGTGGGGGATAGACGGCGACGGAAACAGCGATACGGTCATGGAGCATATTCGGAAGATTCGTGCGAAGCTGGCAAGGTATACGATGCACAGCTATATTGATACGGTCTGGGGGTGCGGATACAAATGGAATGGGTGAAGAATATGGGGTTAAAGAAATCTTTTTTCCTACTGTCGGTGTTTAGTATGGTGGCGGCGCTATTGGTGATTGGTATGGTTTTTCTGATCAGTAATAAAATCACGGAGGACTATCCGACAGGCGGTATTGTATATATGCCTGATGGTATCGTGAGGGAGTTGGAGCAACCTACAAGAGAGCAGATGCTGGTCCTGGAGGCAACAGGGTGGATTGAAGTTCTTTCGTGTGTTCTGGTTCCGGTGGGCTGCGTAGGGATTGCAAGTCTTTTATTCTATCGTTATAAATTAAAAAAACCGATTGCGGTTCTTCAGATGGGGACGGAGCGTATCAGGGAGCATGACCTTGATTTTGAGATTCCGGAGGTTTCGGGAGATGAATTGGGGCAGGTCTGTGCTGCCTTCGAGACGATGCGTGCGGAACTGTTGCAGACCAATCAGGAACTATGGCGGCAGGCGGAGGAACGCAAGCGGCTGAATGCGGCATTTTCCCATGATCTGCGCAATCCTGTTACGGTGTTGAAGGGTACGGTGAAGCTGTTGAAGCAAGGGACAGCAGATGACCATGCATTGGAGAGGCTGGAGATTTATGTGCTGCGGCTGGAACGGTATGTGGAGGCTATGAGCAGCATACAGCGGTTGGAACAGATGCCGGTGCAGAAGAAGGAAATGGAACTATGTATACTGCGGGACGAGGTGGAGGAGACGGCGAGGCTGTTGGCTCCGAATGTGGAGACGCAAGTATGTGTGGAAGATAGGGCGGCAGCATATGGAGATGACGGAAGAACAAGTGCAACGAGCTTGGTATTGGATCATGGGCTATTTCTCACGGTTGCTGAGAATCTGATTGGGAATGCTGCGCGGTATGCACAGAGCAGGATCGACGTACAGTTATCAATTCGAACAGATATGCAATATTTTGATGGTGAAATGGATGAGAAAAGAAACATGGCGGATGAGCAGGAAGTTTTCAAGACAGGGGCGAAGAATCAGCAGTTCTTTGTGATGACTGTAACAGATGACGGGTGCGGATATCCTGCAAAGCTGATCAAGGATGGCCCGAGACCTTTCGGCAGGATTGAGGAAGACGCGTTGCATTTCGGGATGGGGCTGTATACCAGTCAGATGTTGTGCGTGAAGCATGGCGGGATGCTTACATTGGAAAATGATAGTATCAATGGGGGAGCGAAGGCAACGGCGGTATTCGTGACAGGTTTTTAAGATACGGCATATTCCGAAAATTTTGTTTGCGGACTTGAATTTTGCAGGGGAATTTCCGGTATCATAAAATGTACACAAAATCTTGAGTATTCCTTGAGATTTGCAAATTACACTCTCTTTATATTGAAGGGTAGCTGACTTTTCCGTAATATAAGTTGTTATGCGGAAACAGTTATTCCCGTGAGCAACGAGCCAAGTGACTGCTTAAAGCCAATCGGTAGTTGGATTGGGCATATTGGCGACTGCCGCGAGGGGCAAATATAAGGAGAGAATGCATATGAATATCAAAGCGAAAGAGTTATCAAAAATCTACGGCAACGGCGAAAATAAAGTTATTGCTCTGGACAAGGCGGACATGGAAATACAGTCGGGTGATTTTATTTCCATTATGGGGCCGTCGGGCAGCGGCAAGAGTACATTGCTGCATCTTTTATCAGGATTAGATCATCCCACATCGGGAAATCTCACTTATGACGGAAAAGATATCTACAGGATGAGCGATAAGGAGTTGTCGGCCTTTCGCCGGCAGCGTATCGGATTTATTTTCCAGCAGTTCAATCTGCTGCCTGTTCTGACGGCGCAGGAAAATATTGCTATGCCTATGCTTCTGGACGGCAGGCAGCTGGATCAGAAATATTTGGAGGAACTAGCGAAGCTGCTGGGGATCAGCGAACGCCTGACGCATTTGCCGCATGAGCTGTCCGGTGGTCAGCAACAGAGGGTGGCCATTGCCAGAGCGCTTATCGCAAAGCCGGATATTATTTTTGCGGACGAACCCACAGGAAATCTGGACAGCAAGAGCGGCGGAGAGGTTATGGAAATGTTGGAGAGTATTCGCACGAAGCTGGGGAAGACGCTCGTCATTATCACCCATGACAGCAGGATCGCGCGCAAGGCGGACCGGCAGTTTATGATTATGGACGGCTTGGTTACAGAAATGAGGTGACAAATTATGAAATCATATTTATCTTTGGCATGGAAAGAATTAAAGGCGCAGAAGGTGACTTCTGTATTGATCTTACTTGCAGTTATATTATCAACCATCGCCACCACTGCCGTAGGGCAGTCCGTCGGAATTTTACAGTCGATGCGCATTGAACAGGCGGCAGGGTTGAACGGCAACCGATATGCTACATTTCATCAGTTGACGAAAGTGCAGAGTGATATGCTGTATGAGGATTCACGGCTGAAAGATGTGGGAAGTTTCATGACTGTAGGAGTGAAGGAGCTGGAAAACAGTAGTTTAAGACTTTTCCTGCGGGAATATTATGGAAATGCACTAAAGGCTTATCCGGAAATCAGCAAAGTCAAAGAAGGGAGTCTCCCGCATGCAGAGGGAGAGGTCGCACTGTCTGAAGATGCGATACACTATTTGGGAATCGAGGGAAAGATCGGGAATAAAATCACACTTCCGCTAAAATGCAGTCTGCTGATGGATGACCGGCCTGACTATGAATATACGGCGGATTTTATTCTCACGGGGATTCTTGAAAGTAGTTATCTTGGGTATGCCACCGGAATTGTGGATGGTATTGTGGGCGAGGGGACAGCGCAGTCTCTGCTTCCGGAACGGTATTTGCGCTATTCTACGGATTTTAAGACGGTGAACACGAAGGGATTTCAGTCTGTTATAGATGATTTGGTACAAAAGCTGGGTATCGTAGAGCGGCAGGTGCAGTACAACTGGGTCTTGCTGGATGCGTTAGGAGTGGAATATAAGGACAAAGAAGGGATGATAGATACGAGCATCGGATTTCCTTTTATGATGGCTGCCTGTGTGATGGTGGGTGCACTGATTCTGCTGGCAGCAGGATTAGTCATCTATAATATTCTGAAAGTGGCTGTTACAAAGCGTATACGCGAGTATGGTACATTGCGGGCCATCGGAGGGGAGAGCAGACAGCTCTATGCATTGGTCACGGTACAGATCATGTTGTTGAGCGTCATAGGGCTGCCGATCGGAATGCTTTTCGGAGTCCTGTCTGCAAAAGGGATTCTCATATCGGCAACGGGGCTTCTTAATCCGGATCTGTTTATGGCAGATACTACGCAGCAATTAAATGATATGATTGCAGGAAGTGGTACGGGCGGAGCATTGCCGCTGTTGGTAAGTGTGGCGGTCACACTGCTGTTCGCTATGTTGGCGGCATATCCTTCGGCTGTGTATGCGTCCCGAGTTTCTCCTACGGTAGCCATGAGCGGGCAGGCGGTCAAGGTAAAACGTCGTAACCGTAAGGCAAAAAGAATCCGAAATTTTGAGGCTTTCTACGCACGATTGAATCTGAAACGGAACCGTGCCAGAACTACCATCACGATTCTTTCGATCGTAATGAGCATCACGGTCTTCGTGGCACTGCAGAGTTTCAGCGGTCTGTTGGATACAAGCCGGAGCGTACAGGAAATGCACATGGGAGATTATTCCATGACAAATGAAACGGTGGGAATTTCACCGGAAGAAGTAAGCAAAGTGGAACAGCATGAGTCCGTCACGGAGCTGGCCACCACGAAACTTACCGTCTATGAGTCGGATGAAAACGGTGACATGCCGGTGAAACTGGGTTTTAGTTTGAAACCGGGAGAGACATTTCACATTGCTGCTATCAATGAGGCGCGGATAGGCAGTTATGAACTACAGAGTGAACTTACGAAGGAGGACAGTGACGCGATTGCAAGGGGCGAAGCGTGTCTGGTTATGAATCCGATTCCGTTTTCCTTTGAGGGACAGGAAGTGGAGCGCACACAGTTTCAGAAAGGAGATATGATCGAGGTCAATGGGCATAAACTTCGCGTGGCAGGGATTACGTATAATCCGGTAAGTATTAATAATAGCGGTTTTCTCAATGGAGTGCAGGTTATCGTCACGGATTCGCTCTATGATGTGCTGACAGGTGATAACAGGTATTCCGAAATATATCCGACGCTTGATGAAAACGCCGATCCGGAAGAGTTTGAGAAATGGCTGGATGAATGGTGCATAGAAAATCCGGGAACACACTGGCTGTCTTATCGCCAGTCGGATGCACAGATGGCAGAGAGTTTTGAGCAGATCCGGCTGCTTAGCTGGGGACTGATCTTGTTTATCGGGCTGATTGGCATTCTGAATATTGTTAATACCGTCTACACGAATATTCATACCCGTGTAAATGAGATTGGGATGCAGAGGGCTATCGGCATGAGTAATACAAGTCTTTACAAGACGTTTCTGTGGGAAGGGGCTTACTATGGATTGATCGCTTCCGGTATTGGTGCGATATGCGGATATATATGCAGTATTTTTGTGGAGGCAGCGGCAAACGATAGTCTGCGTTTCAGTGCGGTTCCGGTGGTGGCGATTCTGGAAGCGGCAGCGGTATCTGTGGCAGCCTGCCTGATTGCCACGGCGATCCCGCTCAGAGGGATCGGTAAACTGAGTATCGTGGAGTCGATTGAGACAGTGGAATAGAGAAAAGTATTTTCATAAGTGAAAAAAAGGACGGGTAAGAAAGTTATAAATCTTACCCGTTCTTTGATATCCGGTTATATACTAATTTGTAGAACCGATCTTCTCGTCATCTACTAAGAAGGAATCGCCGTCTTCCACGATACATACCATGGTCTTACCGGTATTTAACTCGATCTCGTTACCGCTGTCGTCATAGTATCTCGTAGCGCCGTAATCGGAAGTCTTCTTCCAGTTTACATGAATGCCTTTGCCGTTAGTGAAGAACCATCCGTCTCTTGTGGTGTCGTGACACTGGAATGCAAGGTAGCCTTTCTGGTCACGAACCTCATAATATGTATTCTGGATCAGGATGTTCTTAAATGCAAGCTGTTTGCCGTTCGCCTTATCTACGTGAGGGCCGTCCGCCTCGCCGGATAAATGCTGGAATCTGTCATACAGACCGGTTTCCGAATTATAGATGAAGTAGCAGTTCGTCACCGGATAAGTAGGAGACATGTCCACCTTATTGGCGGTGATGGCATTACTGTATTGATCTAATGTATTGGGCTCGCCTGCAGGAGCAAATTTATAATGCTGCTCATCCGAATAACCGGAACGGTACTCCAGATCATAACCGAGCTTATTGATATCAGCCATAAGACCCTTTGTATCAACATAGGCATTATCGGTAGAGTTGTTCGTATCATTTGCACGCCAGAAATTGCTGCTGGACAGACCGTCGATGTCTTCTGTGTCTTTGCGGTTGATAACTTCGTCTATGTAGAACGGACCGCCGAAGTGGACATAGAAAGCGTCCCATTCGAATGACCAATACACATAGTAGTCACGGCAGCTTCTGACATTACCTAATCTGTCAAAATTACTCCAGTCCTGAAAAAGCGCCATCAGTCTGGTAATGCTGCCCTCAACGTTGCACTCGTACAGCACGTCCGCCTGGGAGATTCCGTACTGTGCGGCGGTCTTCGTGTTAGGGATCATAACGGTGATCGGTCTTGTATTATTTACTTCTTCTGTTACCCACTCATTTGTAATGCGACTGCGGACCATTCCAGCTTCCGGCGGAACATCCTCATCGGTCTCTTCTGGCTCTTCTTCTGGTTCTTCTTCAACTTCCGGTACGACTATGTCATCGATAACTTGTTCAACAACAGGTTCTGCGACCTCTTTTTCTTTTCCACAACCAAACAGAAGAGTAGAAGACAGGGCTACAAGCAAAAGCACTTGTAATCTTTTCATCTCTAATCCTCTCTTTCTTTTACTATAGGGAATAACCCAACTGTTCCTAGTATATCATAAGCAAATGGGAGAGTCACTAGAAAAAAATTGAAAAAATCCACAAAATGTTAAGAAATTATTACAGAAAGTTTGGGAAAATGCATAGTCACCTTTTACGGATTATTAGCGTCTTATGAGATTATGATTTGCATAATTTTACCATTGGTTGTATGATGAAAGATAAGTGAATCTGCTCGTGGGATCATTAAAAAGACAGCGGAAGTTTAAGCCTTATGGCGGTAAGCTTGCAGGCTGTGAGAAAGGCATGGTTATGAATTTATGAAAAAGATCATTGTGACAGGCGCAGGCGGACAGTTGGGACGTGCCATCAATTTACAGTATGCGGGTAACACAGAGTATGAACTGATCAATACGGATGTGGGGGAACTGGATATTACCAAGGTAGACAAGGTCATGGAATTTGTGCGGGGAATACAGCCCTATGCAATTATCAACTGCGCGGCGTACACGGCGGTGGAAGCGTGTGAGAATGAGGAGAACCTTGCTTTTCGGATCAATGCCATCGGGCCGAGAAATCTAAGTATTGCGGCTACGGAGACGGGAGCGAAGTTAATGCATGTTTCCACAGATTATGTGTTTGACGGCAACGGCGTAAGACCATACAGGGAGACAGATCCTGTGGGACCTCAGGGAGCGTATGGCAGAACCAAGCTTGCGGGAGAAAATTTCGTGAAAGAATTCAGTGACAGGCATTATATTGTGCGTACTGCGTGGCTGTATGGTGACGGTAAGAACTTTGTCAAGACCATGCTTCGTCTGTCAGAGTCGAATGATAAGGTGAGGGTTGTGAAAGATCAGGTGGGATCGCCTACCAGCGCGGCGGAATTGGCAAAGGCGATCGCGTATCTGCTTCCCACGGATAATTACGGACTGTTTCATGGAACCTGCGAAGGGGATTGCAGCTGGGCGCAGTTTACGGAGGAGATTTTCAGAATCGCCGGTAAAGATACGGCGGTGGAGGGCATCACATCGGAAGAGTACGGCGCTGCCGTGAAGAGACCTGCATACTCGATTCTGGAAAACTATATGTTCAAGATGACTACTGATTTCATGTTTGCGGATTGGCATGATGCGATTGCGGAGTATCTGAAACAGTAAGGTTTTAGCTTTACACGGCGGCGTATATATGAGAGAATGTAGCTGGCCAGGATGTGCTTATGCTGGTGTGAAGGACAATGGCGGATGAAATGGCAATAATGTGACGAGACGTCGGATATAAACGTAAATAAGTTGCAATAGAAAGGAATAAGTTACGATATGCAGAAAATAGCGTTAATTACGGGAATAACGGGGCAGGATGGTTCTTATCTTGCGGAGTTTTTGCTAGAGAAGGGATATGAAGTGCATGGTTTAATTCGCAGGCACAGTATCTCCAATACGGCGAGGATCGATCATTTGATCCATTCGGATTATCACAAGGTAAAATTTTTCCTACATTTTGCGGATACGACGGATTCCAGTAATCTTATGCGGCTGATCGCGGAGATTCGTCCTACGGAAGTATATAATTTGGCGGCACAGTCTCATGTGGGTGTATCTTTTGAAGTGCCGGAGTACACGGCGGAAGCTACCGGTGTGAGCACATTAAAACTGCTTGAGGCGATTCGCGTCAACGGTGGGACATGCAGGTTCTATCAGGCATCTACTTCTGAACTGTTCGGCGGGATTCCGGAGACGGCGCCTCAGAGTGAGAAGACTCCTTTTTATCCGAAGAGTCCTTACGGTGCCGCGAAATTGTACTCTTATTGGATCACGGTGAACTACAGGGAGTCTTATAATATGTATGCCTGCAACGGCATTCTGTTTAATCATGAATCACCGAGGCGCGGAGAGAATTTCGTCACAAGAAAGATTACGCTGGCAATTGCGAATATCGTTGCGGGTAAGCAGGAGAAATTGTCTCTGGGTAATATGAACGCGAAGCGTGACTGGGGATTTGCCGGCGATTATGTGAAGGGTATGTGGCTTATGCTGCAGCAGGACAAGGCCGACGATTATGTGCTGGCCACGAATGAGACGCATACGGTCAGAGAGTTTGTGGAGGCGGCATTCGGCGAGCTTGGCATCGCGATCCGCTGGGAAGGAAGCGGCGTAAATGAAAAAGGGTACGACGCGGCGAGCGGAAAACTGCTGGTAGATGTGAATCCCGAATTTTACCGGCCGGCGGAAGTGGAATTCCTCTGGGGAAATTGCGAGAAGGCGGAGCGGGAGCTTGGCTGGAAGAGAGAGATAGATTTTAAGCGGCTTGTTGCCATGATGATGGAAGCGGACCTGCAGGAGATCGCGGGGATGAGTTGTGCGGAGTATAAGAGCAATCATAAAGCTGATTAAAGCAGTACGCCAAAGGGTGATAAAAGAGCGCCGGGATAACGTAAGCACCGGGAAAAGAGAGGCAGACCGTTATGCTGTCAGTAGTCATAATATGGATTTATATGTTTTTCACCACTTTCCTGATTGGATACGGGATATTGTGTCTGCTCATGCGGTTCGTGCCGTATCGGATCAGGCATATGGATTCTTATCTGATCTGTGGGCTGGCGGGCGTTACGGTGTATGCACAATTTTTCAGTTTGTTTGGGCGCGTGGGACTGGTGGCTAACTTGCTGCTATGCATGACATGTATAGCAATCGCATGGTGCCTCAGGCGTCAGCTTGGGTGCATGTTGTCGGAAACATGGAATAATATACGGGAAAATCGATTAGGAGAAAGAGGGAAAATGTTAGGCATATTGTTCCTCTTTTTCCTATTTGCATATGGTGCCTCAAGGGGAATCATTCATTATGATACGGGTCTGTATCATGCGCAGAGTATCAGATGGCTGGAGGAATACAGCGCGGTGAAGGGGCTTGGCAATCTGCACTGCCGGCTGGCCTATAACAGTTCATCTTTTGCCCTGTCGGCGCTGTACAGTATGGCATTCTTAGGCGGACAGTCCTATCACTGCGCGGCGGGTTTCCTGGCATGGATATTGGCGAAAGTCTGTCTGGAAGTGATCGGCGCCCTGCGGAAGAGAAGACTGCATACCAGTGATTTTGCAAGAACAATGGGGATTTATTATCTGGTTATTATCTTTGATGAAATGGTATCTCCGGCCTCCGATTATTTCATGGTATTGCTGGCATTCTATATTGTGATCCGTTTTCTGGAACTGGCGGAGTCTGAGGTTAAGGAGATACTGCCTTACGCATTGTTGTGCGTTCTGGGAGTCTTCCTCATGACCGTAAAACTGTCGGCGGCATTGATCTTACTGTTGGTGATCTATCCGGCGTATTACCTGATACGGGGTAACAGATGGAAAGATACAGCAGTATATTTGGCGCTGGGAATCGTGACGGCATTGCCGTTTTTTATCAGAAATGTACTGCTGTCGGGCTGGCTGGTCTATCCGTTTACGCAGATTGATTTGTTTCATGTGGCGTGGAAGATTCCGAAAGGCATGGCGGATTACGATGCAAAAGAGATTCAGGTCTGGGGCAGGGGATATACGGATGTGACGCGGTATGACATTTCCGCGAGAGAATGGCTGCCGGACTGGTTCCGTTCACTGGCGGGCAGTGATAAGCTGCTGGTGGCGGCAGCGGTGGTGTCGCTGATTGTATTGTTTGTGTATGGAATTGGGATGCTGTGCGGATGGCGGCGCAGACGCCCGGGGATTCTGATTGTACAGATGACAGTGGCGTGTTCTTTTATATTCTGGCTGTTTACGTCTCCGTTGATTCGATATGGATGTGTCTATGTGTATCTGATGCCGGCGGTGGTGATCGGCGGAGTATATGATGCGATCCTGACGAGGACGGAGGAACGCAGCGGGCAACGAAAAGGAGTGAAAGTGTATAGTCAAAGCGGAGCGGATGCGTGGAAGAACGGTGCGAATGCAATGAAGTGCGCAGCGGAACCTGTCAGTGTGAAGGTGTTCAGATTGTGCGGTATGATGGCAGTAATGTTTCTTTTAATATATAAGTGCGCTGCGCTGGGCAAAGAGATTGTTGTCTCTTACAGAAACGATTACTGGATCGCGCAAAAAGATTATGAGAATTACGAGACGCAGTCATATGAAATAAACGGAGTGACATTCTATTATCCTGTGAACGGGGATCAGGTAGGATATGAGGCATTCCCGTCAGCGCCCGCAAAGACGGAGCTTAGGTTTCTGGGAGAAGGGATTGAAGATGGGTTCGTATCAGTTTTAAGCTACTGAATCAAAAAGCAATCTAACCTTGGTCGGAACGGTTGCCTAACGATTCCTCTGGAAAAATCCTACAGGAATTGTTATACTGACTATGAAGTTAGGCTATGCAAGATATAGAAATGAGGATCGACATGAATAAAACAGACAAAATCTATGTAGCAGGACACAGAGGACTGGTAGGCAGCGCTATTGTGCGGAATTTAAAAGCAAAGGGCTATACCAACGTGATCGGCAGAACCCATAAAGAACTGGATCTGACGAAGCAGCAGGCGGTCAGAGATTTCTTTGAAGAACAGAGACCTGACGTGGTGGTGCTGGCAGCGGCGAAAGTGGGCGGTATCAATGCCAACAATACGACACCGGCAGAGTTTGCCTATGAGAATATGCAGATTCAATGCAATGTGATCAAGTGCTGTCATGACTATCAGGTAAAGAAGTTATTATTCCTCGGAAGTACTTGCATCTATCCGCGTATGGCACCGCAGCCGATTCCGGAAGATGCGTTGTTGACAGGGCCGCTGGAGGAGACGAACGAGGCGTATGCGATTGCTAAGATTGCCGGTCTGGAGATGTGCAAATTCTTCAAGAGACAGTACGGAGACGATTTTATAAGCTGTATGCCGACGAATCTGTACGGACCCTATGACAATTATGATCTGGAGGGGTCACATGTTATGCCGGCCATGATTCGCAAGTTCCATGAGGCTAAGGTAAACGGCGCTCCTACGGTGGAATTATGGGGAACCGGCACACCGCTGCGGGAATTTCTGTATGTGGATGATATGGCGGATGCATGCGTGTTCTTACTGGAAAATTACAGTGGGGAGCAGCATGTGAATATTGGTACGGGTAAGGAAGTTACGATCAAAGAACTGGCGGAGACGGTGCAAAAAGCAGTGGGTTATCAGGGCGAGATCGTTTGGAATAAGGACATGCCTGACGGTACGCCGCGCAAACTGACGGATGTGACGAAGCTTCACGGATTGGGTTGGAAGCATAAGGTTGAATTGGAAGAGGGCGTGCAGCTTGCTTATCAGTGGTTCAGGGAGAATGTAGACTCCGCAAGGATGTAAGACAGTGCGTAGGCGATAACTTACAATTTACATAATGCATATTTTTTGCTATTATGTAACTGCGTAATAAAACTACACGTTTAATATATTACGCAAAGGAGTAAAAAAGGGAATGTTACAAGAAAACGTTTTGTCCAGACAAGAACTGGAACAGGCAATCTCCGGTTTCATGTTGGAGTTGGGTGTACCCGCACACCTACGGGGCTATCAATACCTAAGGAGCGCTGTGGAGATGTGCACGGAAGACATGGAACTAGTAGGCAGTGTTACGAAACTGCTGTATCCGGATCTGGCGAAGATGTATCGCACAACAGACCAGAAGATTGAACGGGCGATCAGAAATGCGATCGAAGTATCCTGGGAGAGAGGAAACAGCGATTTGTTCGAGCGGTTATTCGGTTACTGCAATTCGAACGAATACAGCAGACCTACAAATAGTGAGTATATTGCGACAGTGGCGGACTATATTCGTCTGACATACGGACTGATATAGCTGCCGGAACAGGGAAGAGATACGTCTCTTCCTTTTTTCGTCTATGTATGCTAAAATAAACGAAGACTTGACTGTCGGTGCCGCGGGGTGTGTTCGGGCGGATATCAACCGACGCAGGCGGATATCAATAGATGAAAGGCTCGGTAATTTGCATGAAATTGCTCAGTGTTGTAGTACCCTGCTATAATGAAGAAGAGAATATCAGGGACTTCTATGATGAATTGTTCCGGAACGCTCCTTTTTTCAAGGAAAAGGAAATTGAGGTGGAACTGCTCTATATAGATGACGGATCTAAGGATCGGACGGTAGAAGAGGTTAAGAAGCTGTGCAGAGAGGATGCGCGTGTCCATCTGCGGTCTTTATCCAGAAATTTCGGAAAGGAAGCGGCGATCTACGCAGGATTACAGAAATCTAAAGGAGATTATGTGGTGCTGATGGACGTCGATCTGCAGGATCCGCCGTCGCTTTTGCCGGAAATGTACGGCTATATCGAGCAGGGATATGACTCTGTGGCTACGAGGCGTGTCACGAGGAAGGGAGAGCCGCCGGTGCGTTCTTTTTTTGCGAGGATGTTCTACCGGATCATGAATAAGATTTCCAGAACGGAGATCGTAGACGGAGCCAGAGATTACAGATTAATGTCGCGTCAGGTGGTGGATGCGATCCTTGCCATGACAGAATATAACCGATTTACCAAGGGTATTTTCGGCTGGGTAGGCTATGAAACAAAGTGGCTGGAATATGAGAATATCGAGCGCAGGAAGGGTGAGACGAAATGGTCCTTCTGGAAGTTGTTTGCCTATTCGTTAGAGGGAATCACTGCGTTTTCCACGGTGCCGCTTACAATTGCGGCGCTGATCGGCGCGCTGTTCTGCATGCTGGCATTTGTTATGATTATTGTTATCATTGTGAAGACGCTGATTTTCGGTGATCCGACTTCGGGATGGCCGTCTCTTGTATGTATCATTATGATGGTCAGCGGAGTGCAGCTGTTTTGTCTCGGAATCGTGGGACAATACTTATCGAAGACATACATGGAAGTGAAGAAGAGACCTATTTATCTTGTCAAAGAGGATATTTAAATGAACGGACTGGTCAGTATTATCGTACCGATCTATCGGGCCGAAGCCTATATCGCCGATACGATTGCGATGGTAGTAAGACAGACATATACGGATTGGGAACTGTTGTTGATCGACGACTGTTCACCTGACGGCAGCACGCAGGTGGTTCGCGATACGCTGAGAGAGCACAAGTGGAGCCACCGGTCTTCAGTGCAGCAGGATGATAAAGAAACGAAACCGGAAAAAGGGCGTCCCGTAGAGACTGAAGGTATCCGTACAGTCGAGGAATACACTGATGACAAAGGGCGGCGGATCCTGTTGATCAGTAAAGAACACAACGAGGGAGCAGCCGCCGCACGCAATACCGGACTGGATATGGCAGGCGGCAGGTATATTGCTTTTCTGGATGCGGATGACGTATGGTTTCCGGAGAAACTGGAAAAGGAACTGCTGTTTATGAGGGACAGGCAGGCGGGATTTGTGTTCACAGCGTATGAGTTCGGTGATGAGCAGGCGAATCCTACCGGCAAAGTGGTGCATGTTCCCTCACAGCTGCATTACGGACAGGCACTGTCGCGGACAGTGATCTTTACGACGACGGTATTATTGGATCGGGAGAGCATATCGGACAAGCTGATACGCATGCCCGCTATAGAGAGTGAGGACACGGCGACATGGTGGCAGATCCTGAGGGCAGGCAATACGGCCTACGGTTTGGACGAGGTGTTGGCCATATACCGCAGACCGGCAAGGTCGTTGTCTTCCAATAAATTGACGGCGATCAGACGGATATGGAACCTGTATCGCAGGCAGGAGAAACTGTCCGTGATCACGAGTGTGCGCTGTTTTATTCCGTGGGCATACCGGGCGTGCATGCGGCGTCTGTAGAATTATTAGAATGAGGTATGGGCATGAAACGTGTCGAATCTTTGAAAAGACTTATTATATTGCAGTTATCCTTTATCGGATTACTTATTCATACGGCGGTCTATGCATATTTCTGGTTTCAGGATTATTATCCGTATCTGCTTTATCATGGTAAAGCGAAGTTTTTCCGCAACGGACATCTGCTCATTATACTGATCTATTTCGTGCTGCTGTTTTTCTTTGCCAACATGTACGGTGTGCTGAAGATTGGTTATCTGAAGGCTACGGATGTTTTTATCTCGGAAGTTTTTGCACTACTGTTTGTCAATGTGATCTCTTATTTTCAGATCTCACTGATGGCGAACTGGGTGGTACAGGTGCGTCCGATTGTCTGGACGATGCTGATACAGATTATTTTTTCGATTGTGTGGGTGTTCGTGTGCGATACGTGTTATTATAAGGTGTTTCCGCCCAGAGACATCCTGATCATTCATGGGGAGAGNCCGATTGATGATATCGTGGCCAAGTTTGAGTCGCGTAAAGAGAAGTACAAGATCGCAANGAGCATGAATATTTCGGAAGGTATGGAGGCCGTAAAGAAAGAGATTACGGGAGAGTATGGTGCGGTGGTNCTGTGGGACATTCCGGTCAGTGACAGGAATTNTCTGNTGAAATATTGTTACAGTAAGTCGATTCGTGTCTATATGATGCCGAAGATATCAGACGTTTTGGTAAAAGGGGCGGATCAGCTTCATCTGTTTGANACGCCCGTCTATCTGACNAGAGAGTATTCTCTTAAGGTGGAGCAGCGTCTGGCCAAGAGGATGATCGATCTGATCTGTTCGCTGCTCCTGTTAGTGATCGCGTCCCCGTTTATGCTGATTACGGCGATTGCGATCAAGGTATATGACGGTGGGCCGGTNTTGTATAAACAGNTTCGNTGCACGATCGGGCGCAGGGAATTCTATATCCTGAAGTTTCGAAGTATGAAAGTGGATGCCGAGAANGACGGTGTGGCGAGGCTGGCATCNAAGAACGATTCNCGCATCACACCGATCGGCANGTTTATCCGTACAACAAGGATCGACGAATTGCCGCAGCTTTTCAANATNCTGANAGGGGATATGTCTTTTATNGGACCNAGACCGGAGCGGCCGGAGATCATAGATCAGTATATGGAGGAGATGCCNGAATTTGCTTTCCGNATGAAAGTNAAGGCCGGGCTCGCGGGGTATGCGCAGGTGTACGGCAAGTATAATACAACGCCTTACGATAAATTAAAGCTGGATCTGACTTATATAGAACAGTATTCGGTATGGCTGGATCTGAAGCTNATGCTTCTGACACTTAAGATTCTCATTAAGCCGGAGAGCACGGAGGGNGTAGANAATACGCAGACTACAGCCATGAAAAAGAAATGAAGTTACACTAAGGCTGTAAAGGACACAGCCTAAGTGTAACTAAGTCATTTCTGGAAGAATCGCTCGGGCGATTCTTCCCGTGGGGAATGGGATAGTGAAAGAAGAGAGANNTANGAACAGCGGGAAAGGTCTGGATNTATGCNGGAAANTAAGTATGNCGATGCGGGCATGGATATGAAAAAACTGGGGCTTTGCTTTNTGCGTAAATGCTGGCTGGNGNTCGTGGCGGCGGTAGTCGGTGCNGTGATTGGCGGCGGGGTGTATACGTTGACGGCGATCGTACCGGAGGCGGAGCGGGAATATCGGGCGATGTCCAANGTNTATTTGGATTTTGAAGTGGATGAGACGGGAGAGGTCTATCAGCAGTATAACGGNTATACGTGGAATGACTTGATGGNGACGAATCCGNTTCTGGATGTTACGATGAANTATCTGCCNGAGGANTACAGCAGAGAAGANGTTATGNCGGCAACGAAGGCTGAGATCCTGTCGGATCTNNGGCTTCTTACGATCACGATTACAACACATGATGCGGACAGATGTAATGCGATCCTGAANGCNACGGGACAGTCATTGACGGATCTGGGGAATACGGCGAAGGAATTCCGACAGATCAGCGTGATTCNGACGACGGCGGCAGATTTGGTGACGGCGGATGACAGAACNGTGCAGGCGGTGNTTGCAGGGACAGTGGNGGCGATNGTGCTGATGNTGNTTGGNATGATGTTTTATTATGTGCTGGATGACCGCATCATGGCAGCAAGTGATCTGAAACAAGTGACAGNTGTACCGTTTGTCGGNTATGCCGGAGCGGANGGGAGATTTGGCGCAGATTATGAGGAGAATCTGGAATANCTGCGAAAGAAGATGAAGGANCTTTGTATACTTACCGTGACACAGGNACATTTTGCAGAACCGAAAGANCAGCATANGAANGAGTTGTTCGTGGANTGGAAANCGGGAATTACCGATGAACAATGGAACANGCTGTGTGCGGCCGAGGGCGTAGTGCTTGTGGCTGATTACGGNAAAGTGCATGCNGCATATCTTGCCTATNTGATGGAACAGATNCAGCTTAGAGAATGCNGTATTGCGGGGATAGCGATCGGCGGNGCGGATGAGAAGTTCCTGNGCAGATACTATGGGCATGCGTTCNGACGTGCAGACAAGGCGTANANAGGACAGGGCNCTGCTCGGAAATGAGGCAGACTATGAAAATACAGTTGTTGGTATCGGCGGTGAATCAGGATATTTCCGNGCTGGTCAAACAAATGCATATACAGACCGATGCGGTNATNGTGAACCAATGTGACCGTTACGGTTATGAGGAGATCGAGGCCGAAGGCAGCAGGATTCAGGTNTTCTCTATGCCGGAGAGAGGTGTGGGGNTGAGCCGCAATACCGCGCTGNTGCATGCNGACNGTGAGATCTGCGTATTCTCNGANGAGGATATTGTACTGTCGGAAGGTTATGCTGAGGCGATTCGCAGAGCGTACAGAGAGCTGCNGGATGCGGACATGATTCTGGTCAATGTGAAGGTATCACCTGCCAGAAGGACTTATTGGAATGAGGACATCCATCGGATCAACCGCCGNAATTACGGGCGTTACCCGGCGTACAGTATCACGGCGAGACATGCTGCTCTGCTGCGGGCNAATGTACATTATTCTCTGCTTTTCGGCGGCGGTGCCAAGTACAGCAACGGGGAGGACAGTCTTTTTCTGAGAGATTGTCTGAAAGCCGGTTTGAAGATATATTCCCATACGATATGTATCGGGGAAGAGACAGAACGGGAATCCACATGGTTCAACGGATATCATGAGAAGTTTTTCCGGGACAGAGGCGTGTTGTATCACTATCTCTACGGACGACTGGCGCTGCCGCTGGCTTTTCGTTTCCTATGGGTTCACAGAGAAGAAATGTGCCGGGATGTTTCGCTGAAAAAGGCATATGCGTGGATGAAAGCGGGCGTGCGTGAGGTGGGACAAACGACAGGGAAAGGATAACATCGTTCGATGATTCTGTATATTACGGTGGCGGCAGTTACGGTACTGCTTGCGGGCATGGTGAATAGCCGGCCGGTCATACAACCGTATATGACTACGAGACAACAGATGTGTAACCGCGTCTGTCTTCTGTCTGTATTTCTGATCCTGTTTGCGCTGTCGGCGTGCAGGCTGAATGTGGGGAACGACTACGCCAAATACGTGGAGTTCATGCATCTGGTCAACTGTGATTCGTACGTGCCCACGGAGATCGGATTTAATCTTCTTGTAAAATTAATCTACGGCTTATCCGGTTTTGAGAATTATCTGCTTGTCTTTGCGGTGTATGCTTTTGTCACAGTGTTTTTGTTCCTGTCAGCGATGTATGAGCAGAGCGATGATTTTCCGTTGACTTTTTTCCTGTTTATGATGCTGGGATATTATTTCCAGACATTCAGTACGGTACGCTACTATCTGGCGCTGGCGGTGGCACTCTATTCCATGAAATTTGTGCAGCGCGGGCAATGGGGTAGATTTGTCATTTTGATTCTGCTCGGATCGGCGTTTCACAAGTCCTTGCTTGTGGTGATCCCGCTATACTATCTGGCATCCAGGGCGTGGAAGAAGTGGCAGCTTGCTATTGCGGCGCTATTCTGTACAACCTTCCTGTTTGCACAGGACTTCTATTTGAAAGTAGTGATCCTGCTCTATCCGACCTATGAAGATACGGAGTATCTGGAGGGCGGAACGAGCTATATCAATATTCTGCGGTGCCTTGCGGTGCTTGCTTTTGCGGTAATCGTGTACTTTATGCAGAAAGACAGTCGCTTAGGGTTCTATTTCTATCTGAATCTGGGAGCGCTCGTGCTGTATGTGTTCTGCTCCTTCCTGCCGATCATATCCCGCATCGGATATTATCTGACAATCAGTCACATACTGTATCTGCCGATGTTGCTTAAGCAGGTGGAAAATGCGAAGTGGCGCAGGCTGTTCCGATTGGGGATTCTGCTGGCGGCGATTTTATATTTTGCCATATATATGAGCCGGGCAGATCAGGACGGGACGTTGATTCTGCCTTATAAAACTTTCCTGTTCCACGATATGGTTAATATTTTATCGGATGTGAATTAAATTATGCGGCAAAGCGGTACAAAGGGTTGAGAAGTTCAGATAGAATATGGCATAATAAATCTTAAGAGGGTAAAACAGAATATGACTTTCAGCATCATTGTAGTGTGCCTGAATGCAGGGGAGAAGCTGCGGGAGACGATCGACAGCATTCTGCATCAGACATGGCAGGATTATGAGATCATCATAAAGGACGGCGGTTCCACGGAGGAAGTGACACGGAAATATCTGGATAGCTATGCGAAAGCATGTGAAGCCGCGCATGGACAGCCGGGAGAGGAATCCGCCGTGAAGCTTCGGGTCTACAGCAGCAAAGACACCGGCATCTATGACGCCATGAATCAGGCTGTGGAGTATGTAGGCGGCGATTATGTTCTTTTTTTAAATTGCGGAGACAGTTTCTATGATATGCGTGTGCTGGAGCGGGTCAGCGGTAAGCTTCGGGAACAGGTGCAGAATGGGAAAGCAGGGCAACGTGAAATAGACGGTGGGAAAGCTTTGTCGTTGGAACCGGCGAGATATATTTTCTACGGCAATATTTATGAACGGTTGACGGGGACACAGGTACAGTCCAATCCGGTGATTGATGATTTCGCCTGTTACCGCAATGTGCCCTGTCATCAGGCGTGTTTCTACGAGGCAGCGCTGTTGCGGGAGAAACCGTTCAATACCGCTTACGCGGTACGTGCCGATTACGAACACTTTCTGTGGTGCTATTACAGGGCTCATGCAAAGACGGTCTATATGCCTGTTACCGTGGCGCTCTATGAAGGCGGGGGATTTTCCGAGACGAAGGAGAATGAACGCCGTTCACGCAGAGAGCACAGGGAGATCGTAAACAGATATATGCCGGTTGCAAAGGTGCGTAAGTATCGACTGATTATGGCTGTGACGTTTTCACCTGTCAGAACATGGATTGCGAAAAATCCGGTCACGGCGGGGATTTATCAGAAGATAAAAAAGGTGCTGTATACCGGATGAGAAAGCACATTATGTAATACGTCTGCGCGGATTTAGGGGAACTGTTTTCGGTGGATGAAGGATACAGGGAAAAGATCAGGCGCAGGAATATGGAATACTTCGGAGGAGAGAGACATGAGGGTACTATGGGTATGCAATATTATGCTTCCGACAATTGCCAGACAGCTCGGAATCTCATACAGCAATAAGGAAGGATGGCTGAGCGGACTTCTGGAACGTGTCGTGCAGGAACAGGGGTGGAACCGGATCGAACTTGGAATCGCTTTTCCGGTTACAGAGGAGATGGAAGATTTCAGACGGACGATGCAGCTGGGGGAAAATGCATCCTGCCGTTGTTACGGATTTATAGAAAATCTTGATACGCCTGAGATTTATGATGACAGCATTGAAACGAAATTTCAGGAAATTCTGAAGGATTTTGAACCGGATATTCTGCATGTGTTCGGAGTGGAATATCCGCACGCGCTCGCCTGCATCAAGGCCTACGGACGTCCGGAGAGGACACTGGTCGGCATACAGGGACTTTGCAGTGCGATTGCAGAGGAGTATATGGCTGATCTGCCGATGAAGGTACAGCGGCAGGTGACGCTGCGTGATCGGATCAGACAGGACAGTATCAGACAGCAGCAAAAGAAGTTTAAGAAGCGGGGAGAACATGAGAAAGAGGCTTTGCTCATGGCGGGGAATATTGCCGGCAGAACGGATTTTGACCGCACGCAGGCGGCTAAGATCAATCCGGAGGCGCAGTATCATTATCTGAATGAGACGCTGCGCGGACTCTTCTATCGTGACAGATGGAAAAGAACAACCTGCCGTCCCTACAGTATTTTCTTGAGTCAGGGCGACTATCCTCTTAAGGGATTTCACTATCTGCTGCGGGCGATGCCGAAAGTGCTGGAGCAGTTTCCGGAAGCCCATGTCTATGTGGCGGGCAATAATATCATTGAGGACAGTACGCTTAAGGATCGTTTAAAATTGTCGGCGTACGGGAAATATATCAGAAAACTGATTCGGGATAATCATCTGCGCGATCATGTGACGATGTTGGGGATGCTGACAGCAGAGGAAATGAAAGAACAATATTTGCAGAGTCATCTTTTTGTGCTGCCCTCCGCACTGGAAAATTCGCCTAATTCGCTGGGAGAGGCTATGCTGCTGGGTGTGCCCTGTGTGGCGGCGGACGTGGGCGGCGTGCATAATCTGCTGACGGACGGCGGTGACGGGATGCTGTATCCGGCGGGGGACGTGGAAGCGCTGGCGGAAAGTATCATCGAGATTTTTACAAAAGAAGCCATTGTGGAGCGGTTCTCAGACAATGCCAGAAAGCATGCGCGGGTCAATCATGATGCGGATCAGAATTATTATCGGCTGATACACATTTATCGGGAGATGTTATCATGACCTTTGTGTTTGTCTCCAATTATATTAATCATCATCAGATTCCGCTGTGCGAGGCGCTTTATCAGGAGCTGGGCAGTGACTATACTTTTATCCAGACCATGCCTATGGAGCAGGAGCGGGTAGCTATGGGGTGGGGTGTGGATGTCCGCAGCCTGCCCTATGTAAAGTGTTTGTATGAGGCGGAGTATGACTGTCTGAAAAAGATAGCGGAGAGCGATGTGGTGATGTTCGGCTGGACTGGCAGAGAGGATCTGGCAGACTCCAGATTAAGATCCGGCAAAGTTACGCTTCGCGTCAGTGAGCGGATCTATCGGGAAGGACAATGGAAAGCGGTATCGCCCAGAGGTCTTGTGGCAAAATATCGGGAGCATATCAGATATTGCGGGCAGAATGTATGTATGCTGTGTGCCGGTGCCTATGCGGCATCGGATTTTCATCTGATCGGCGCGTATCCCGATAAATTATTCCGGTGGGGGTATTTTACGGCACTGCGTACTTACGGGGAAGAACAATTGGCAAATATGAAACCGTGCGACGGAACGCTTCACATCGTATGGGCGGGAAGATTCATCCCGCTGAAACATCCGGAGTATATGGTACGCCTAGCGGATACCTTGCATGACAGGGGATATCGATTCTGCATCCATATGCTGGGAGACGGGCAGATGGAGCCGCAGATCAGGCGGGATATAGAGAATAACGGGCTTACTGAGCGTTTTCAGTTCTACGGATACACTGCGCCGGAGCAGGTGCGGGACGTGATGGAGAAGTGCCATATTCATATTTTTACAAGTAATTATCTGGAGGGCTGGGGAGCCGTGGTCAATGAGGGAATGAACAGCGGCTGCGTGGAGGTGGTCAATGCGCAGGTCGGCGCGGCGCCTTATCTGATTCGGCACGGCGATAACGGACTGGTTTATCCGGACGACAGATATGATAAGATGGAAGAGCTGGTGATCGATCTGTTCGATCACTGGGAGGAACGCAAGAGCATGGGGCGTAAAGCGTACGAGACGATTCGTGATATGTGGAATGCGGAGCATGCGGCAAAAGAGCTTCTGCGATTCACAAACAGGCTGCTGCAGGGTGAAATCGTGCCTGCGAAGGAAGGACCCTTAAGTGCGGCGCCTCCCGTTCGCCCGAAGAAAATGTATCAGATGATGACGGGGAGCAGGAAGTAAGATGGGGGAAAAGATCAGTGTGATCGTACCGGTGTACAATTCCATAGATTGTCTGGAAAAGTGTGTGCGCTCCATCTGTGCCCAGACTTATGAGAATCTGGAAATCCTTCTCATAGATGACGGCTCCACGGACGGGACGGATAAGCTGTGTGACAAGCTGGCTACGGAAGACCGGCGCATATGTGTTCATCATAAGAAGAATGGCGGCGCATCCTCGGCGCGTAACGTGGGAATCGGTCTTGCGGCGGGGGCATATTTCGGATTTGTGGACAGCGATGACTATATTGAGCCGGACATGTATGAGCTGATGATGAACGCTATGTCGGAAAGTGCTTTGCAGAACAGACGGGTGTCGATCGTACAGATTTCCAGAGACGAGGTGGATGAAGCGGGAAACCGTCTGCCGGACGTATGTGTGCCACCGGAGAACGCGTGGTTCTGCGGGACAGAAGATTTCCTGAAGGAACTGCTGCTGCACAGAGGCGACTGCTCCTTCTGCACGAAACTGGTGAGAAAAGAATTGTTTGCGGCACACAGATTCCCGGAGGGCGTACTGAATGAGGATTTCAGTCTGTTAGTAGAGCTGCTGCAGGAGATCGACGGAATCACGATCCTGCCGAAACAGTGCTATCATGTAGTGTGCAGGCAGACGAGCACGACCCGCAGCCGTACAAAGGACAGTTTTTCCAGAGTGTTTCTGGATATCGTGGACAATGCGGATCGAATGCAGGTGTTGGTGGACGAGCACTATCCGGCTCTGCACGATTATGCGATACGATTCAATCTGTATCAGCGGCTGGATTATCTGCTGCATGTGCCGATCACCCAGATGACGGCGGAGAATGAATTTTATAACAAGGTAAAAAAATATCTGCGCGGGCATGTGCGCGATACTGTGAGAAACTCCTATCTCACGAGAAAGAATAAAATATATCTGTTGTTGCTTACGGCTGCACCGCGGACAGTGAGAAGAGTCCATGCGTGGAAGAAGAAAGTAGGGCACAACTGAGAATCGCAGAATATATATTTTGGGGTACTGTGGGGATGATGTGTGTGGTGACTGTCAGCATGAAAGAACAGTGAAATGGAAAGTAATATAAGAATTAACAAAAAATACCTCATAGTTTTTCTGATAATCTGGGTGGTGCAGATGGCGGCCGCCTTTTATTTCTGTACGCAGAAACAGGGATTTCACGAGGATGAATATTATACCTATTATTCCACGGCGCGCACGGCCGGATTCTATGTGGAAGACGGACAATGGATGGACAGGGAGATTTACCGCAGTGAATTCGTGGTGCTTCCTGAAGAACGCTTCCAATACGGTTTGGTGAAGCAGGTGCAGTCGTGGGATGTGCACCCACCGATGTATTACTGGGTGTTTCACACGGTGGATTCCTTGGTGCCTGATGTGTTTTCGAAGTGGATCGGCTTATCGGTCAATCTCTTTTTCCATGGGATCAATATTGTATTACTGACATATTTATCATATTTAGTGAGCGGACGGGATGTCAGACTGGCATTTCTTGCGACGTTGGTTTACGGTTTAAGTCCGGCGGCCATGAGCGGTGTGGTTTTTATACGGATGTATGAGATGCTGACGACCTTCGTACTGTTGTGCGCTCTCCTGCATATACAGACGGTGCGGCGTGGTGAGAAGAGACTGTCGGTTATGAGAAGTCTTGTGCCTATGGCGGTGGTGACTTATGTCGGGTTCCTGACACAGTACTATTACTTTATTTTTCTTTTCTTTCTGGCAGTTTCATTCTGCGTGTGGCTGCTGTGGAGGGACAGAAATCTTTGGAACTGTCTGCGTTACGGGTTCAGTCAGGGAATCGCGTTCGTCCTCGCCTATCTGACCTACCCATCTTTTCCGGCACAGATGTTTCGCGGACAGCGGGGAGCGCAGGCAACGGAGAATTTCTTTGATTTGTCTAATACATTTGGACGGGTATGTTTTTTTCTGGATCTGATGAACAGGTATGTGTTCGGGTATATGTTTTTCCTGCTTCTTCTGATTATTGTGCTGCTTGCGGTGGTGCTGCGCCGGTGTAGTAATGGGATTGTGGGGAAAGAAAAAAATGTTCGTGGGAAATCGGAATTTGTTGTTGGGCAGCAGGATGAAATAGAGGAAAGTCAACGAAGCGGCGGGCAGTTAGGAGTTGGATTTTATATGCTCCTGTTTACTGCGGCAGGGTATTTCCTAGCGGTTTCTAAGACAGCGCTTCTACTGGGAGAGACTTCCAACCGCTATCAGCTTCCGGTCTACGGGATCGTGGTGCTGCTGACCCTTCTGACAGTCAAAACATTGTGGGGAAGGGTAATCGGTGAGTCTGCCATGAATGGCGGGAAAATACTTGCATTTGTTATCAGACACAGAGGAGTCACGGAAAAGGCTGCTGCGGTCTTTTGCATTGTAATACTCGTGCTGGCGCATTGGAGGGAGGATGTGGTGTTTCTCTATCCCGAGGACCGGGAACAGACCGCATACGCGAAAGAACGGGCGGCGGAGAATACGCCTGCCGTTTACCTGTATCAGCCCGGTGAGGAATGGTGTATCTGGGATGTGACGAATGAACTGCTGGAGTATCCGGAAATATATTTTGTTGCGGTGGACCATGCAGAGGCATTGGTGGATGATAAGATTCGGAATGCGGATTCACTGGTGGTGTATCTGCCTAAAATGGAACATGCGAAGGAGCAGTTTGTGAAGCTCTGCGGGAAGAATGAGGTGTTGGGGAACTGTCAGCTACAGTATGTGTTTGCGGAGAAGTATTGTGATGTGTTTTATATTGGGAAGTAGGGAATAGGGGGTTTTCATATAGAAAAGTCTTGCGTACCTGTGTACACTCTGTTATAGTAAATCTATCAATTCAAAGTGAATCTCTTATTTTTTTACCGAGGCAGCCATGGCGGCTGCCTGAGGAAGGAAATCTGTATCGGCATCTCGCCGGAAATTCACGGAAGAAAAAACTAAATATGGAAGGCAGAGATGAGGATAACAGTGTGCCGGAACCGTTCCGTGCCGGGTACCGTCATGCTCTGTCAGAAGGAGGATGTATGGGATATACCAAAAAGACACTGCAGGAACTCG